>DAITAT010000078.1:0-4494 GCA_036824145.1 Candidatus Dormiibacterota bacterium | reverse complement strand
GCACGTACTTCGAGGCCAATCCCTGAAGGCCCGGGAAGGCGAAGCGCTTGCCGCCGGCCTGCAGAGCGAGGATGAGTCCAATCACCCAGATCACAAACCAGATGAAGGACCAAAGAACCAAGAGGATTCCAAGAAACACCGTGACGACGGTGAGAACCCAAAGAATTAGGTAGATCGCCAGAGCCGCGCCGTGGATCACTGTCGCATTCGCGGCGTTGTACTTGACGTCCGGGTCGTCCTTGCCGATGAATAGAAAGATCAGGCTGCCAATTGGCGGAAACAAAACCCAAGCAAGGATCGTGTACAGGTTCTTGTTGCTGCCGGCAGCAGCTGGCGTCCCTCCCATGGGGGCCGGCTGTCCTGGCGGCGGCGGCGGCATCTGCGACATAGGTGTCCTCCTCGAAATACTGGCGTGGTTCGGGCCCGATTATGGGTTGAATGCCGCCAAAACGCCATAGGTTTGGCTGCCTAATCCCCAAGCGCCATTTGCCTTTAACCCACTCTGCTAGGCTCCGAGCGAAATGGCCGATCCCGGTCCAGCCCCCGAAACTCCACCCAATCCGCAGCCAACGCCGATCCCCGATTGGGCCCCGGAACTGACACCCTCCACGCCAGACCCTCACTCCGCGACAACCCCGCCGGCTGCCGAAGCGCCGCCCGCGCCCGCCCCCAGGCCAGTCGACGCCACCGTGCGCATGCCAACGGCCCACCCGCCAGTTTCACCGGCTCCCCCGGCACCGCCACCGCAAGCACCCCTACCGCCGGCGCCCGCGCCGCACCCGGCCGCCGGGGCACCTGCTCCCGCGGTGCCGCCGCAGCGGGTCGATGCCACGATGCGTTTGCCGGTGCAGCCGCCTAAGCCGGCAACCAGCCCGGCGGACTTCCGAACCCCGGCACCCGTCGGCGCGCGTCAGATCGGCAAATACCTGGTCAAGGGTGAGCTCGGGCGCGGCGGCATGGGTGCCGTCTACCTGGCGGAGCAGCCAGGACTCGGCCGTGAGGTCGCGATCAAGGAGCTGATCCTTTCTCCTGCCGCAGACCCGACCGCGCTGATGAGGTTCCTGCAAGAGGCGCAGGTCATGGCGCGGACCAGCCATCCCAACCTGGTGCAGGTCCATGACCTCGAGCAAATCGGCGACGCCAACTACATCGTGCTGGAGTTTGTCCGCGGGCGGTCGCTGCGCGACATGGTCAACCAGGGCCCGGTGCCGCTGCCGCAGACCTTCGCCGTCATGCACGGCGTTCTGCAGGCCCTCGACTACGCGCACAAGCACGCAATCGTGCACCGCGACATGAAGCCCGAGAACGTGCTGCTGTCCGACGAGGGCGACGTCAAGGTCGCCGACTTCGGCATCGCGCGCCTAACCGACGACTCAGGGCCGGGAGGCACCGCGACCAAGACGGGTACGACGGTCGGCACGCCGCAGTACATGTCCCCCGAGCAGGTGGCCTCGAGCAAGGTCGACGGCCGCAGCGACCTCTATTCGGCGGGCATCATGTTCTACGAGCTGGTGGTGGGCCAGCCGCCCTTCACTGCGAGCGAGGCAGACGGACCTTTCACGCTGATGGCCAAGCACGTGCAGGCGCCGCCCAAGCCGCCCTCCGTCCACCGACCCGGACTCGACATGCGGCTCGAAGAGATGATCATGAAATCTCTGTCGAAGCGGCCCGAGGACCGGTTCCAGACCGGCGAGGAATTCGACGCGACCATGGCGCGCATCGCCGACCGCTTGTGCCCGGGCTGGCCGAAGAGCCTCGAGCCGGGCGCCGACCTGTCGAAGATGGTGCCGCCGACGGCGGCGGCGCAGGCCGCAGCGGTTGCCTCTCCGCTCGCGGTTCCGTCAATGGCCGAGCCCGCTGTTGCCGCCCCGGCCCAGGCCGTCTACAACCCGGCGCCGCCAGTCAAGCCGGTGGCCAAGAAAGCATCGGGCTGCCTGGGCGTGATCGCGGGCATCCTGGCCCTGGCGCCGGCGCTCTTTGCGGTGGCCGCGCTACTCCACTAGCGGCCGGCGGTCGTCGGCGACTCCCCGGGACTCTGTGCGGGCGTGCCGTAAGCCGGCGTGCCGTAAGGCGGGGTCGCCGCCACCGCTGCTTGATCCGCAAGCGCTTGCTGCGCTTCCTCGCCGACGAGGATGTCGCGCGAAGTCGAGTTCACGTTGCCGAGGATCGTCTTGTGCGTGTACTGCTGCGTGAACGTGTCCTGCGCCTTGAGCGCCATCTCGGTGGGGAACGGAACCCATGGCGAGGTCGGGGTCTCGCGAATCGCGGTCACCTGATAGATGCGGAAGGTTTCAGCAGACTTGCCTTTCAACTGCACGCCGGGAACCATGTCGACCGCGATGTAGTCCTTGCACTGGTCGTACGTCGGCTGGCCGATGAGCAGGTGGTATGCGGGGGCGTTCGCGCAGAAGCGCGCCGCTGTGTTGACAGTGTCGCCGAGAGCGGTGTACTGGAGGCGGCTGCGCGAGCCCATGTTGCCGACGACAGCGGGGCCCGTGTTGATGCCGATGCCCCATCGTATGGGCGGCAGACCTTTCTCGAGCAACCTCTGCTGCAGCTCCGGCGCGCGATTGATGAGGTCGTAGGCGCAGCGGACCGCGAGGAGGGCGTGGTTCTCCTGGAGCCTGGGCGCATTCCAGAACGCCACGATCTCGTCGCCGACATATTTGTCCACCGTGCCATCCCACGTAAAGATGATTCCGCTCAGATGGTCCAGATACATCTGGACCACGTTCACGACCTCGTCCGCCTCCATCCGCTCTGACATCGATGTGAAGCCGCGCACGTCGACGAACAGCAGCGTGATGTCGCGGCGCTCACCTCCACGCAGAATGTCGTCCACGCCACCGCGAGTCTTGGCCAGCTGCGCCACGATCTCGGGCTTGAGGTAGTGGCCGAACAGGGCGGTCACCTTTCGCTTCTCACGATCCTCGTAAAGGAATCGATACGCAGTGACGCCGGTGTAGGTGAGCGCGATCGCGAGCAGGGGATGGAAGACGTCCGGCACGGTGTTCGTGGTCCATTGGGCGGTGGCCAGGGCAAGCGTGACTGCGATCAACACAACCACGGTGGCGATAAGACCCCACAAGACGGTGAGGCGGGCCACCAATAACGCCATCAACATCGCAAGCACCAGGATGGTCAGAAAGATCAACCACGAGGGCTCGGGGGTCAGCAAAGCTGAGGTGTTCCCGAGGGTGGGCTGCGCATAGTCGAACATCTGGATGACGTTCGCGTGTAGCTCAATTCCGGCCATCGGCCTCGTGTCGTTGCTGCCGGCACTCGTGGTCACCAGCTGCTGGTCGTTCACGCCGGAAAGGCCGTAATAACCGACCAGAACGATCTTGCCCTTGATCGCAGCAGGGTCCTCTGTGCCGGCGTAAACGCTTGCGAAATCGATGTAGTTGTCTTTGCCGGAATAGTTTCCGGGCGGGCCGGAGAAGTTGATCAGCGCCGAGCCCGTGTTGTCGATCCGCGCGGACCAGGCCGTGCTGAAGGTCGCGGTATCTCCAGTCTCCTGAAGGGTGGGGCCGGTCGCTATATCGGAGCCAAGAGACGCCGCGCGATAGGCGGCGAAGGCGAACGAGTTGATCACCGGTGTGTTGCACGTGCCTTCAGAGAAGCAAGCCGGCTGAACAAACAGCGGCACCCTCCGGACCACGCCGTCGGAGTCGAGCTCCACGTCTGTCGACGCGAGGATTACGTTCTTGTCGGGTTGCCGGCAAGGCGTATTGGGCGTGGTGCTGCTATCGCTGTCCGCGCACCAGAACTGCTTCAGCGGGATCTGATCGAGGCCTTTGCATCCGACCGTTTTGGTCGAGCACTGGATGAGCTTTCCATTGTCGAAGTAGAAGTCCGACCCCTGGTATGAGAGGACCACGGGAACCGTGCTCGCCCTCAAGGCGGCGGCAAACACTTGGTCCTTGTCGTCCCGTGGATCGGTGAAACCGACGTCGAAGGCAACCACTGAGGCGCCGGCCTTCTCGAGGTTCTGCAGCGCTTGCGCGTACTTATTGCGCGGGACTGGGTAGCTGCCGATCGTATGCACGCTCTGGTTATCGATGCCGACGATCAACACGCCTGGGTCGGGCTTTCCGTAGCCCATGAAGCGGTCCTCCGGATGGACCGAGACGTTAACCCTGCAAGCGCCGATATGAGTGTCGCATGCCACCTGCTGTGTGTACAGGCCGAAGGTGACCAGGGTGAGAACCAGCCCGAGCATCACCGCCACGACGATGCGGTACGTGTACCAGTAGCGGATGTAGCGGCCCACGGAGCGGTCGGATCATAGCGCCCGTACGAGCAGCTTGTGCCACGATCCAGCCATGACCGTGCGCTGCGGCATCGCCGGGTGGATCGACAAGTCGCTGATCGATTCCAAGCTCTTCTATCCGATGAACGCGACGTCCTCGGAGGAGCGGCTTCACTTCTACGCCTCGGAGTTTCCCCTGGTCGAGGTCGACTCCACCTACTACGGCATGCCCAAGGTCGAGA
>DAITAT010000030.1:0-21054 GCA_036824145.1 Candidatus Dormiibacterota bacterium | reverse complement strand
TCTCCACCAGCACCGGTGAAAGGCCGAGTGACGGCTCATCGAGGAGGAGCACGCGCGGGTGGGTCATCATCGCCCGCCCCATCGCCAGCATCTGTTGCTCGCCGCCGGAGAGCGTGCCGGCCAGCTGCGAGTCGCGCTCCAGCAGCCGCGGGAAGAGCTTGAACACGCGGTCCATGTCTTTCTTGACGTTCTTGTCTCGGCGCAGGTAGGCGCCCATGATGAGGTTGTCGCGAACCGACAGTCGCGGGAAGACGTGGCGTCCCTCAGGAGAGTGGCCGATGCCGCGCTTGACGATCTCCGGCGCCGGCAGGCCCGAGATCTCCTTGCCGTCCAGCATGATCCGGCCCCCACTTGCCGGGACCAGCCCGGAGATGGTCCGAACCGTTGTCGTCTTGCCGGCGCCGTTAGAGCCGATCAGGGTGACGACCTCACCCTCCTCCACTGAGAGGTCGATGCCGTGCAGGGCTTCGACCCGGCCGTAGAGGACCTTGAGGCCCTCGATCTCCAGCAGCGCCATCGCTCAGTGCCGCACTACGCGGCCGCGCTCTTGCCGAGGTAAGCCTCGATCACCTGCGGGTTGGCCCGCACCACGGCGGGGGTACCTTCGGCGATCTTGGCGCCGTGGTCGAGGACCACGATCTCGTCGGAGATGTTCATCACCACCTTCATGTCGTGCTCGATCAAAAAGACGGTGATGCCCCGGTCGCGGATCTTGAAAATCAGCTCGCCGAGGCCCGTCTTCTCAGCCGGGTTCAGGCCTGCCGCGGGCTCATCCAGGAGCAGCAGGGTGGGCTGGCTGGCGAGGGCTCGTGCGATTTCGAGCCGCCGCTGGTCGCCATAGGGCAGGTTCCGTGCGTAGTCCTCAGCGTACCGGGCCACGCCGGCGAACTCGAGCAGGTCCATCGCCAGCTCCCTGGTCCGCTGATCCTCCCGGCGTCCTCGCCGGCTCCTGAGGACCGAATCCCAGACCGCCGCCTTCATGCGGCAGTGGTGCCCGATCATGACGTTCTCGACCGCGGGTAGGTAGCCGAACAGGCGGATGTTCTGGAAGGTGCGGGCGATCCCCAGCTGGGTTACCTTGTGGGGCGGGACTCCGCCGATTGCGGACCCGTTGAAGAAGACCTCGCCCTCGGTGGGCTTGAAGAGGCCGGTGAGCACGTTGAAGAGGGTGGTCTTGCCGGCGCCGTTGGGCCCGATCATGGTGAAGACCTGGCCCTGCTTGACGTCGAAGGTGACGTCGTCGACGGCTCTCAGGCCACCGAAGGTCTTGGAGACCTTCTGAACTCCGAGGACCACCGGCGGGGTTTCGGTCGATGCTGTCATGCCGTCTCGGTCACACCCCCCATCGAATCGGCCTCGACGCCGCCGCGCAGCTCGGCTTTCCGCAGCCGGCTGGGGATCAGACCCTGGGGCCGCAACAGCATGATCAGCACCAGCACCAGCCCGTAGACCAAATACGTAAGCCTGAGGACCTCATCGTGCAGCCCCACCCAGTCCCCGCTGGGCTTGGTGAGGAAGCCAAGGCCGACGGAGTTGGCGACTCCGACGGCATAGTCGGGCATGTCGGGGAGCAGCTTGTAGAGCAGGCCGTAGACGAGCAGCGCGCCGATGATGACTCCCGGCGGGTTGCCCATGCCGCCCAGCACGACCATCACCAGGATGCTGACCGAGACCACGAAGCCAAAGCTCTCGGGGGTCACCAGGGACAGCTTGGCGGCGGCGTAGCACCCGCCGAAGCCGCTCAGGGAGGCGCCCATGGAAAAGGCCAGCAGCTTGGTGCGAACGGTGTTGATCCCCATCGCCGCAGCCGCAGTTTCATCCTCGCGGATCGCCATCCAGGCCCTCCCGAGGCGCGAGTTCTGGACGTTTGTCACGGCCACGATGGCAAGCAAAACCAGGATTACGATCACGACATAGAAGGCTGTCGGGTCGAAGCTGAAGTTGAAGTTCTGGACGAACCCAAAGGGCAGGTTGGCCCAGGGCCCCGTGACCCACACCGGCAGGCTGGGCTGGTCGATGGCCGCGATCCCGTTGACGCCGCCGGTGTAGATGTCGCCATTGCGGAAGAAGCGCGGCACGATCTCACCGAAGCCGAGGGTTACGATGGCCAGGTAGTCGCCACGGAGGCGCAGCGTGGGCGCTCCAAGGATGGCGCCGAAGGTCGCCGCCACCAGCATCGCGAGGATGAGCACGAACCAGAACGGGAGATGGATGGCGTGGTGCAGCGGGGTGCTGGCCAGTTGGGGCGAGGCCAGGATGCCGTAGGTGTAGGCCCCGATCGCGAAGAAGGCGGCGTAGCCGAGGTCCAGCAGGCCGGCAAAGCCGATGACCACGTTGAGTCCGAGCGCCAGCAGCACGTAGACCCCGGCGTCAGCGGCCACACCCACCAGCGCCCCACCGGTGTTGCCGGTCAGGTTCTGGACCACCTCCGGGAAGACCAGGGCCCCGACCAGGAGCAGCGAGTAGATGGCGAAGTTGGGGCTGGCGCGCCAGCGGCTGAAGAGCCCGCGCAGCCCGCCAGGAGCGGCAGGTGCCGGTGGCGCGGCTGAGGCGGGCCCCGCGGTGGCCTCGGGGCTCATTTCTCCGGCACGCGGGCGCCGAGAAGCCCGGTCGGCCTGAAGACCAGGACCCCGATCAGGATCCCGAACAGGACCACGTCAGTCCAGGCGGTCGAGAAGTAGCCGTCATTCATCGCCCGGATCAGGCCGATGCCGAGCCCGCCAAGCGCCGCCCCCTGGATGTTGCCGATGCCGCCGAACACCGCCGCGGTGAAGGCGATCAGGCCGTTCTCGAAGCCGAGGTCGAAGGAGAGGTTGTTGTAGTAGAGGCCGTAGATGATCCCACCTGCGCCTGCCAGCGAGGCGCCAATGAAGAAGGCGGCGGAGATGGTCCGGTTGATATCGATGCCCATCAGCTGGGCAGCGTCGCGATCCTGGGCGGTGGCGCGCATCGCCTTGCCGAGCCGGCTCCGGGAGATGAAGAGCGTGAGGATCGTGACGAGGATCACCGCCAGGGCGATCACGATCAGGTCCTTGTAGGCGATCGAGGTACCACCCGCCAGCTGGATGCGGTTAGGGGGCAGCAGGTCGGGGTAGTGAACATTGGTTGGCCCCTTCCAGAGATACATGATCCCTTCCAGGACGAACGACATGCCGACCGCTGTGATCAGGGGTGCGAGGCGGGGGCTGTTGCGCAGGGGCCGATAGGCCACCCGCTCGATGCCCACGTTGATGAGCCCGTTGATCACCATTACGATGGCAAAGACGGCGATCAAAATCGGGATCACGGCCAGGCCTCCGGGCCCGCTGAGTGAGGTGATGCCAAAGAGCCCCAGCACCGGCAGAGAGATGAATGCGCCCAGGGTGAAGATGTCGCCGTGGGCAAAGTTGATCAGCTCGATGATCCCATAGACCATGGTGTAGCCGAGGGCGATGAGCGCGTAGAGAGCGCCGGCAGCGGCGCCAAAGACTATGGTCTGGAGGAGATAGGAGGGGCCTCCCTGGATCACCCTGGGCACCACCAGGAGCAACACCACGCCAAGTACGACCAGCCCCAGGATGGTGTTCGCCCGAGGCCCGGCGAGCACGGCTCGGGCCCGCTTGATGTAGTTGCTCAAAACTTATCCAGCCCCCTTCATAAAGGTTCAGAGAAGGAGAGGGCGCTCGGGGGCGCCCTCTCCGATCACTGGTGGCTTACTTCTCGATTATCTGGGCGCCCCAGAGCCAGTCCTTTGGCGTTGACCCGGTCAGACCGGGCGCGGCGCCGATCTTGTAGACCGAGATGACCTTGTTTGAGGTGTCACCGTTGGCGTCGAAGCTGGTCGTGCCCAGCACACCCTGGTAGCCCTTGGTCTTGGCCACTTCAGCCCGGACCTGCTCGCGGGTTGGCATGTTGCCGCCCGCGGCGTCGATGGCCCGGCCGATGGCCTGGATCATGATGGTGGCGCAGTCGTACGCCGGCATCGAGTAGGCACCGAAGTCGGTGGCTGCCGGGAACGCCTTCTTGAAGCCGTCGATGGTCGCCTTGGCGGCGGGCAGCTTGGTCGCGTCGACCGCCGCCACCGTGCCGAACATGTTGTCGACGTTGTCGGCGGAATCCGTGATGCATTGCCCGGTGACGATGCCGTCGCCTCCCATGAAGGGCACGTTGAGGCCAACACCCTTCATCTGCGCGCGCGCCACGCAGACGTTGTCGCTGTCGGTACCACCGAAGTAGAGGCCGTCTGCGCCGGCTGCCTTCATCGAGTTGAGCAGCGACTTGAAGTCGTTGGTCGACTTGCTGTCGATGTCCTTCTCGGGCAGGGCCAGGGTGCCGCCCTTGGCGACGAATTTCTTGGCGAAGTTGGTCGAGATGCCCTTCCCGTAGGTCTGGTTGTCTGACGCGACGGCGACCTTACGCAGCTTGAGCTTGTCGTAGGCGTAGTCGGACATCGCGGGTCCCTGCAGGTTGTCCGTGGAGGCGACGCGGAAGTAGTTGTTCTTGCCGTTCGGACGAAGGTCGGCGGGTTTGAAGGTGCATTCCGGTTCGGGGAAGACCTGCGTCAGGCACTCATTGGTGTTGGCCGGGCTGATGATCGTGAGGTTGGCCGCGTTGGCCACCGGGATCTCAGCCTTGGCGACACTCGAGTTAAACGGACCAACGACACCCATTACTGCGGCGTCAGCAACCAGCTCCGAGATGTTCTGGGCGCCCTTGGTGGGGTCGTGCGAGCCGTTGACGGCGTCGTCCTTGTTCTCCACTGCCAGGGTGAAGCCCTTGATCGAGCCAACCTTCTGGACCGCGTACTTGACGCCGTTCAGGGTCGGGAGGCCATTGGAAGCTTCCTTACCCGACTCAGGAAGCTCGACCCCGATCTTGATGGTTCCTTTGTTCGCGCTTCCAGCTGAGGAGGAGCCGCAGGCCGTAATGCCGATTACGACGGTGGCCCCGAAGGCCATGGCGTGGGTTAGCTTCATGTATTCATCTCCCAGCGGTCCCCGGTGGCCGGCAGACCCGGCTCTTAGGCAACGCAGCAACCTATATAACACCATCGGCGCGGTGTTCGTAAAACGGTTCTCTGGCACGGCCCCCGACGCGGCCGGAAGCCGTCTTTCGCGTGGATATACTTGCCCTTGCTCCGGCCGCCGCTGGCGGTCTTTTGGCCGCCCTTTCCCCCTGGAGGTCCGAACTTGGCCGAAGTCCCCGAGAGGACGAAGACGCGGACCCAGCTCGTCGAGGAAGCCATCAACGGGGCCCTCGATCGCAGCTGGCAGACGGCGTTGGAGCTCAACCAGGAGATCGCCGAGCGGTTCGGTGTCGACGAGGAGACTCACAACCGGCTGGGCAAGGCCTACACCGAGCTGGGCAAGCTCGACGACGCTCTCACCGCCTATCGCGCCACCCTCGAGCTGAACCCCCTCAACGCCATCGCCATCAAGAACGTCAACCGGCTTGAGGCGCTGATCGAGGAGAAGGCCGACCTCCCCAAGGGCCAGGCCGCGGTCGACATCAACCTGTTCGTCGAGGAGATGGGGAAGTCGGCGCTGGCCAACGTCGTCCTCGAGAAGGGGTTCGATCCCGCGCTGGTGGCCCCCGGCGACCAGGTCGAGCTGGTCGCGGCGGGCGACACTTTGAAGGTGGTCAGCTCCGCCCGTAAGACCATCGGCAGCGTCGAGCCCAAGCTCGCCCGGCGGGTGCTGAAGTTCATGGCCGGCGGGAACAAGTACGCCGCCGTCGTGGCCACCGGCGAGGAGGCTTCGCTGCGGATCATCATTCGCGAGACCTACCAGGCCGCCGAGTTTGCGGGCCAGCCGTCATTCCCGGCCAGCAAGAGCCAGGAGTTCCGCGCCTACGCCAAGGACTCGCTGCTGCGTGACGTGGAGACCGACGACCTGGCCGGCGAAGACGGCGACGAACGTAGGGCCGGCGGCGCCGAGGACGAGGACCTCGAGGGGATGCACGCGGTGGTGCCGGGCGACGAGGACGCCGCCGACCTGGCAGACGAGGAGGGCTCCGACAACTACTAGTCCCGGGGGGCAGAGATTCGATGGGAGGGATTCGATGAACGATCGAGGCTACGTCGTCGTCACCGGTGCCTCCACCGGCATCGGCCAGGCCACCGCCACCAGGCTGGCGGCCCAGGGCTTTGTCGTCTTCGCCGGGGTTCGGAAATCCGCCGACGCCGAGCGACTGCAGAGCCAGAGCCTTCCCGGCCTGCGCCCGCTGATGATCGACGTCGCCGACGGCGAGTCGGTCAAGCGCGCCGCGGCCGAGGTCACCGAGGCGGTCGGGAACTCCGGGCTCAAGGGGCTGGTCAACAACGCCGGCGTCTCCTTTGGCGGCCCGCTGGAGTTTCAGGACCTTGACGAGATCCGGGCGATGTTCGAGGTCAACGTGTTCGGTTTGATCGCGGTGACGCAGGCGTTCCTGGCGCTGGTCCGCAAGGGAGGCGGCCGCATTGTGAACATGAGCTCGGTCGGTGGCAAGATCTCGGTTCCATTCGTCAGCGCCTACTCGGCCACCAAGTTCGGGGTCGAAGCCATCTCCGACGCGCTGCGCGTCGAGCTCCGACCGTGGGGGATCAAGGTGGCCTGCATCGAGCCGGGCTCGATCGCGACCCCGCTCTGGGAGCGCGGCTTCGAGCAATTCGACAAGCAGGTGAAGAACTTGACTCCCGAGGCGATCGAGCTGTACGGCGACCTGATTCCGCGGATGCGCAAGCTGACCGAGCGGACCGCCAAAGCGGGGATCCCCCCGGCGCGGGTGGCCGACGCCGTGGAGCATGCCCTGACCTCGCCGCGGCCGAAGACACGCTACCTGGTGGGTAACGATGCGCGCGGCCAAGCAGTGCTGCGGCTGCTGCCCGATAAGGGCCGCGACGCCCTGCTGGCGCGAGTCGTCGGCATCCGCCCCAAGACCTGAACCAAAAATTCTGACCTGCCGACCGGTGTTGACTCCGGCCGCCGGCTTCCTGTAACTTTACTACGCTAAAGTAATGAAAACGACAGTGAAACAGCAGTGAAACTGCCAACCCCGACGACACCCAATGGCCTGGCGGCGCGCGCTTCCGGCTTTGCCGACCTGCTGCCGGGCGTGGCGCGGCAGCGGCGGACCCTCGAAGACCGGATGCTGAAGACCTTCGTGTCCTGGGGATACGAACTCGTCGAGACGCCGGCGGTGGAACTGCTTTCGACGCTGCAGCTGGGAGTCGAACCGGAGCGGGTGCGACGGCTGTTCAAGTTCTCTGACGGGGACGGCCGGATGCTGGCGATGGTGGGGGAGCGGACTGTGCCGGTGGCCCGGCTCGCCGCCGGCCAACTCCGCCAGGCGCCGCTGCCGCTGCGACTCTGCTACCTGGGCCCGACCTTCGAGGGCCACCCTGCACCCGGCTCCGGCCGCCAGTCCTTCCAGGCCGGCGCCGAGCTGATCGGGATCCACAGCGCCGCTGCCGATGCCGAGGTGGTGGCGATGGCGATCACCGCGCTGGAGGCAGCCGGGCTCGGCGAGTTCCAGGTGGAGGTCGGCCATGTCGGCTTCTTTGGCGGGCTGATCGCCGGTCTTGGGCCCGCGCAGCGCGCCCGCGTACTCGACGCGCTCGGCGGTCGCGACCTCGTCGAGCTGGAGAAGGCCCTCGCCGAGACCGACCTGCGTGCCGCCGAACAGGAGCTGCTGCTCCGGTTCCCGGCGCTGCGCGGCGACCCCGACATCCTGCGGGCGGCCGTGGCGCTGGTCGACAACCCCGTCTCGGAGCAGGCGGTGCGCGAGTTGCACGAGGTCCATGACCTGCTGGTCGCCCACGGTGTCTCGGCGCGGGTCAACCTCGACCTCGGCGCGGTCCGTGATTTCGACTACTACACCGGGATCATCTTCGAGGTCTTCAGCCCGGGGCTGGGCGCTCCGCTGGCCGCAGGCGGTCGCTACGACGGCCTGCTGGAGCGATTCGGCCCGGCCCGCCCGGCGACCGGCGTGGTGGTCTTCCTCGACCGGGTGCAATCGGTCCTCAGCAACGGCTCAGGTAGCGACCGGACGGACCTGGTGCTGGTGGGCTTCGAGGCCGAGCCTGCCGCCGCCGTCGAGCTGGCCGCGCGCCTGCGCCGCTCTGGCAACGCGGTGGTCATGGAGGTGGCGCCGTCTGGCGAGGCGGAGATGCGACGGCGGGCGGCTGAGGTTGGCGCCGCGCGGGTGGTGCTCTGTACCGGCGAGCAGCGCTGGCTGCTCGATGCCGATGGGCGGCGCCCATTCGAGTTCGCTCCATGATCACCATCGCCATCCCCACGGGCTACCTGCTGCCGGGGGCGCTGCGGCTGCTGGGCGGGGCCGGCGTGGCCGAGGTCACCCCCGAAGACATCGGTCGCAAGCTGGTCCTTCGTCCGAGTGACGACCTGACCCTGGTCACGGTGCGGCCGCTGGACGTGGCGGTGTACGTCGACCATGGCTCGGCCGACCTCGGCATTGTCGGCAAGGACGCGCTCTGGGAGACCGAGCGGGTCCACTACGAGCTGCTCGACCTCGCTTTTGGCGCCTGCCGCCTGGTGATGGCTGTCCCCGAGGACTCGCCGCTGGGCGGGCCTCACACCTGGCCGCCGATGCTCCGCGTGGCCACCAAGTACCTCGCCGCGGCGCGCCGGTATTTCGAGTCGCAGGGCCAGGAGGCGGAGCTGATCAAGCTCTACGGCTCGGTCGAGCTGGCGCCTCTGACCGGCCTCGCCGACGCCGTGGTTGACATCACCGCGACCGGCGGCACGCTGCGGGCCAATCGCCTCCGTGAGATCAACGAGGTCGGGCGCAGCACCGCCCGGCTGATCGCCAACCAGGTCAGCCTCCGGACCCGCGGGGACGAGGTCCAGGACATGGTCGGCCGGTTGCGCCAGGGGGTCGCGGGAGCGGCGGCGTGAGCGGCGGGCTCCAGATCCCCACGTTCGCCGCCGCGGAGTGGCGATCGCGCATGCCGGCGCGGCGTTTCGCGGTGCCGGACCTGCCCGCCGCGGCGCTCGAGCTCATGGCGGCCGCGGTCGGTCGCCCGGTGACGAGCGCCGCCGACGGCGTCGACGAGATCATTCGCCAGGTCATCGCCGACGGCGACGAGGCGCTGCTGCGGCTGACCGAAGCCCTCGACGGTGTTCGCCCCGAGAGCCTGGAGTTGTCGCGGGAGGAGTGGGACGAGGGCGCGGCCGAGGTCAGCGCCGAGGCGCGCGCGGCGATCGAGGCGGCGGCCGCCCGGATCGAGGCTTTCCACGCCCTCCAGCTCCCCCGGGTCCTGAGCCTGGGCGAGGTCGAGCTCCGGCCCCAGCCGCTGCGGCGGGTGGGCATCTACGTCCCCGGCGGTCGTGCCCGCTACCCCAGCACGGTTCTGATGAACGCCATCCCGGCGCGACTTGCCGGCGTTGACGAGATCGTCATGGTGACGCCGCCGGGTGAGGCAGGCCGGGTCACCCCCGCGGTGCTCTACGCGGCGCGCCTGGCGGGGGTGGCGCGGGTGTTCAAGGTCGGCGGGGCACAGGCCGTGGCGGCGCTGGCCTACGGCACCCGGAGTTTGCCGCCGGTCGACAAGATCACCGGCCCCGGCAACGTTTTCGTTGTCCTGGCCAAGCGGGCGGTGTACGGCGTCGTCGACATCGACGGCCTGGCCGGGCCCAGCGAGATCCTGGTCATCGCCGACGAGAGCGCCGACGCCGGCCAGATCGTCGCCGACCTGGCTTCGCAGCTGGAGCACGACCCCGTCGCATGGGCTGTGCTGTTGACCGATTCGCCGGACCTGGCCCGCCAGGTGGCGGCCGACCTGGCCGCCGACCAGCTGGCGAATCGTTTCAGCGCCGAGGTCGCCGACCTCCACGCCGCCACCGTCATCGTGGACAGCCTTGAGGCCGCCGTTGAGTTGGCCTCGGAGTTCGCTCCCGAGCACATGGAATTGCTGGTCCGGGAGCCCGACCGGCTGCTGCCCCTGGTGCGCGGCGCGGGGATGGTGTTCGTCGGCCCCCACAGCCCGGTGCCGATGGGCGACTACGTTGCCGGCAGCAACCACACGCTGCCCACCGGTGGCGCGGCGCGCTTCAACTCGCCGCTGGGGGTCTACGACTTCTACCGGTGGACGTCGGTGGTGCGGTTGAGCCCGGAGACCGCTCGAGAGATCGCGCCCGTGGGCATCGAGCTCGCCAAGATGGAAGGATTGGCGGCCCACCAGCGCTCCCTTGAGGTGTTGCTGGATCGATTGGAGGCAAGAGAATAGAGATGGCGAAAGCAGCCCCGCGGCGCACCAAGGTGGCGCCTCCCCGGCGGGCTCGGGTTCGGCGCGATACCCGCGAGACGCAGCTGAAGTGTGCGATCGCCCTCGACGGCAAGGGCACCGCGGTCGTCGACACCGGACTGCCGTTCCTCAACCACATGCTGGAACAGACCGGCCGCTACGCCGGCTTCACTCTGCAGATGACCGGCCGAGGCGACATCGAGATCGACGAGCACCACCTCACGGAGGACGCCGGCATCGTCTTCGGCCAGGCCCTGAGCCAGGCGCTGGGGGCCCGCGTCGGGATCGTGCGTTTCGGCTCCGCCTACGCGCCGCTCGACGAGGCCCTCTCCCGGGTGGTGGTCGACCTCAGCCAGCGCCCCCACTGCATCTTTGCGGACCAGGGCAAGCTCAAGGGCCTCTCCGGGACTTACGCCACCGACAACCTGGTGGAGTTCTTCAAAGCCTTCGCCATCCACGCCGGCGCCACCGTCCACGTCGACTACATCCGTGGCCGTGACCGTCACCACATCGCGGAGTCGATGTTCAAGGCGCTGGGCCTGGCTCTTCGCGACGCGGTCAGCATGGGCGGTGGTGGCGTGCCCTCGACCAAGGGCATCCTCTAGGGTCCTGCGGTGGCCATTCGCATCGGGGTCGTCGACTACGGCGTCGGCAACCTGCGCAGCGTTCGCCGCGGGCTGGAGCACGCCGGCGCCGAAGTCGAGGTGACAGCCGCCAGGCAGTCCCTGGCCGACGTCGCCGGCATCGTCCTGCCGGGAGTGGGGGCCTTTGCGCCGGCGCGCCAAAAGCTCTCCAGCTCGGGGCTGGACGGCTTCCTGGTGGAGCAGGCGCGGGCGGGCAAGCCAATCCTGGGCGTCTGCCTCGGCTACCAGCTGCTCTTCGACTCCAGCTATGAGGACGGCAAGACCCCAGGGCTCGGGCTGCTGCCCGGCCCGGTGCGCCGGCTGGTGCAGGCGCCGGATCGCAAGGTCCCCCACATGGGCTGGAACCGCGTCCGGCAGCTGGCTCCTGACAGCCTCTTCAGGGACATCCGCGACCGCGCCTACTTCTATTTCGTGCACAGCTACTACCCCGAGCTGAAGGGCGGTCCCGAGGTGCTGGGCACGGCCGATTACGGTCGCACCCTCTGCGTGGTCGCTCGCAGAGGGTCGGTGGCGGGGACCCAGTTCCACCCCGAGAAGAGCAGCCAGAACGGGCTGCGGCTGTACGCCAACTTCGTCGCCGGCTGCGCCACGGCCTGAACGGTAACGATGCTGGCCCGCCGCGTCATCCCCTGTCTCGATGTCACTGGCGGTCGGGTGGTCAAGGGCACCAGGTTCCTCGACCTACGCGATGCCGGCGACCCGGTGGAGCTGGCGGCTTTCTACGACCGGGCCGGCGCTGACGAGCTGGTGTTCCTCGACATAACGGCGTCCTCGGACGCACGCGCCATCCTGATCGACGTGGTCAAGGCCACCGCCGACCAGGTCTTCATCCCGCTGACCGTGGGTGGCGGCGTCCGCACCGTCGAGGACATGTCGATGCTGCTGGAGTCCGGCGCCGACAAGACCGCGGTCAACACCGCCGCCCTCGACCGCCCGGCGCTGATCAGCGATGGCGCCCGGCTGCTGGGGGCTCAGTGCGTGGTCCTGGCCATCGACGCCAAGCAGCGTGAGGGCGCCGGCGGCTGGACGGTCTACAGCCATGGCGGCCGCAAGGACACCGGCCGCGACGCGATCGAGTGGGCCCGGGAGGGCGTGGAGCGGGGCGCCGGCGAGATACTGCTCACCAGCATGGATCGCGATGGCACCCGGGACGGCTATGACCTCGAGCTCACCCGCGAACTCGCCGAAGCGGTGCCGGTGCCGGTGATCGCCTCGGGCGGAGCCGGCGAGCCGGAGCACCTGCGCGCCGCCCTCACCGAGGGCGGGGCCGACGCGGCGCTGGCGGCGTCGATCTTCCATTTCGGTGAGTACTCGATCGAGGACACCAAGGCTTACCTTGCCGAGCACCGGGTCCCGGTGCGCCGGGAGCCGCAAGAGTGACCCCTCCCGAAGGCGAGTCCAGGTCCTCCGAGATCACCGAGCCGGATTTCTCCGCGGGCCTGATCACCGCGGTGGTGCAGGACGGCGCCGATAACACCGTACTGATGGTCGCTCACATGAACGAGGAGGCCTACCGGCGGACGTTGGAGACGCGCCGGGCGTGGTTCTGGAGCCGGTCCCGCGACCATCTCTGGCAGAAGGGGGAGACATCGGGCAACGTGATGGACGTTGATTCGGTGACCGTCGACTGCGACGGCGACTCGGTGTTGCTTCGGGTCCACCCGCACGGGCCCGCCTGCCACACCGGCGCCCGCAGCTGCTTTCACAATCCGTAGCCTGCAACTTTATGCAGCTTCCTTGTATACTCATGCGATGCTGGAGAAGAAGACGGTCGCCGTGGTGGGCGCCAACGGGTACGCCGGGGCGACCGCGGTCCAGCTCCTCCTGCGCCACCCGAACGTCGAGTTGGTGCGGGCCACCTCGCGGAGCTACGCCGGCCAGGAGCTGAGCGCGGCCGTTCCCGGGGTCGACAGCGAACTCGAGCTGGTCGCCGAACCCGACCCGGGCGACGCCGAGATCGTGGTCGTGGCGCTACCGCATGGGATGACATCCGGGCTCGCGGGAGCCTGGCGCGACGCCGGCAAGACGGTGATCGACCTGGGCGCCGACTTTCGGCTCAAAGACCCCGCCGCCTACCAGAAGTGGTACGGCGCCGAGCACGTCAACGTCGCGCTCCTCGAGGAAGCGGTCTTCGGTCTCCCTGAGATCGCCGAGGGTGACCTCGAGGGGGCTCACCTGGTCGCCTGCCCAGGGTGCTACTCGACAGCTGCGATCCTGGCGTTATATCCCGCTGTGACGTCGGGCCTGGCTCGCCCCGACTTCATCGTCGACGCCGCCAGCGGCGTCAGCGGGGCCGGCCGCTCGCTGGGGTTGGACTACCAATTTGCCGAGGCTGCGGACGATTTCAAGGCTTACGGGGTGACCGGTCACCGCCACTTGCCCGAGATCGAGCAGGCGCTCGGCCTTGGCGGCAAGCCGCCCCGGGTCACCTTCGTGCCGCACCTGGTGCCGATGGTCCGGGGCATCCTGGCCACGTGCTACTTTGACCTTGCCGTCGGCGCCGGCATCGACGACCTCAAGGGCGCCTACGCCGAGACCTATCTCGGGTCTTCGTTTGTCCGGGTGGTGGACGCGCCGCCACGCACCAAGCAAGTCGCCGGCACCAACCTCTGCCTGATCCATGTGACCGAGCAATCCAACGCCAACCACGGATCGCGGGCGGTCGTGGTCGCCGCCATCGACAACCTCATGAAGGGAGCTTCGGGGCAGGCGGTGCAGGCTCTCAACCTGGTCATGGGCTGGCCTGAGACCGCGGGACTGGAGCTCGCGGTCCGGTGGCCGTGAGCGCGGCTGAACCGGAAGTGGCGCGGCCCGCGACCGGCATCACCGCACCGCATGGCTACCTCGCCGGTGCCGCCGCCGCAGGCATCAAGTCGGTCGACTCAGGTGAAGTTTCCGGCGCCCCTGACCGTCTCGACGTCGCCGTGCTCTACTCCGAGCGCCGCGCCACCGCCGCCGCCGTCTTCACCACCAACCTGGTCAAGGCCGCGCCGGTGGTCATCAGCCAGCTCAACGTCAAGAACGGGTCGGCGCGCGCATTGGTGGTCAACTCCGGCAACGCCAACGCCTGCACCGGCAGCCAGGGCTTCAAAGACGCCCTGGTGATGGGCAAACTGGCCGCCGATGCGCTCGACCTCGACCCGGCCGAGGTGCTGGTCGCCTCGACCGGGGTGATCGGGCGGGCGCTGCCGATGGATCGGCTCGCGGCGGGGGTGTTGAATGCCGCCGGGGCGCTCGACCTCTCCAACGGCGAGGCCGCGGCCAGCGCCATCATGACCACCGACACCCGGCGCAAGGAGTCTGTGGCTCATTTCAGCCACGGCGGCTGCAGCTACACCATCGGCGGCATGGCCAAGGGCTCGGGAATGATCCACATCAACATGGCCACCATGCTCGGGTTCCTGACCACCGATGCCGCCGTGCCCGCTGCAGAGCTGAGCGAGGTGCTCACCCGTTGTGTTGAGCGCAGCTTCAACCTGGTCACCGTGGACGGCGACACCAGCACCAACGACATGCTGGCGATCTTCGCCAATGGCGCCGCCGGTGGCGGGGCCCTGCTGCCCGGCGCCGGGCTGGAGGCCTTTGAGGTGGCCCTGCAGCAAGTCTGCGTTGACCTCAGCAAGCAGATCGCCCGCGACGGCGAGGGCGCCACCCGGATGTTCACCGTCGCCATCGTCGGCGCCGCCGGCGAAAGCGACGCCCGCAACCTGGCGCGCACCGTCGCCGGCTCCAACCTGGTCAAGACCGCCATCCACGGCGGCGATCCCAACTGGGGCCGCATCGTCGCCGCCCTCGGCCGCGCCGGTGCCGAGCTGGTGCTGGACAAGCTGACCGTGACCGTGGGCGCGGTGGTTGTCTTCCACCACGGCGCCGGCATCCCCGAGGTCGACCTTGACCAGGTCCGGCAGGCCTTCGAGAGCGACGAGGTCAGCATCACCTGCGAGCTCGGGCTCGGCGATGGCGCGGCCACCGCGTACGGCTGCGACCTCTCCGCCGAGTACGTCCACATCAACGCCGACTACACCACTTGAGAAGGGAGCGACCATGAGCGTCGAGAGACTGGAAGCCGTCAAGAAAGCCGGGGTGCTGGTTGAAGCCCTGCCCTTCATCCGCAAGTTCCACGGCGACACCATCGTGGTCAAGATCGGGGGCTCTTCGATGGCCCAGGCCAAGGAGAACATCCTCGAGGACATCGTGCTGCTGCGCTACGTGGGCATGAACCCCGTGGTCGTGCATGGTGGCGGCCCGGAGATCACCGCCTGGCAGGAGAAGATGGGCATCGAGAGCACCTTCGTGGACGGTCTTCGGGTGACCGACGAGCAGTCGATCGAGGTCGTCAGGATGGTGCTCACCGGGAAGGTCAACCCCGAGCTGGTGGCGGCCATCAACGGCTTTGGCGGGCAGGCGGTCGGGATGTCTGGCGAGGATGGGCCCTGCATCCTGGTCAAGCCCGCCAACGGCGCCGGCGGCGCTGACCTGGGGCTTGTGGGGGAGGTGGCGCAGGTCAACCCCGAGCCGATCAAAGCGCTGCTGGACCGCAACTACATCCCCGTCGTCGCATCGCTGGGCCTGGGCTACGACGGCAAGTCCTACAACATCAACGCCGACACCGTCGCCGCCGAGCTGGCGGTGGCGCTGGGGGCGCGCAAGCTGATCCTGCTCACCGATGTCGAGGGCATCAAGGACAAGAACGACCAGCTGATCACCGAGATCCGTGCCCACGATGTAGGCGACAAGATCGATGACGGCACCGTCACCGGCGGCATGATCCCCAAGGTCAAGGCGGCGGTCCGTGCGCTGGCGGGGGTCGAGAAGGCGCACATCATCGATGGCCGGGTCCCCCATGCGCTGCTGCTCGAGCTGCTCACGGCCGAAGGCATCGGCACCATGATCGTGCCCGGATGACCGACACCATCGGGGCTGGGCTCGAGGCGCTGGCGGAGGCCGAGAAGCACTACCTGATGCAGACCTTCAAGCGGCAGCCGGTGGAGCTGGTGCGTGGCGACAAGTGGAACGCCTACGACCCCGAGGGTCGCGAGTACCTCGACTTCGTCGCCGGCATCGCCGTCAACGTGCTCGGCCACAACCACCCCGCCATCGTGGCGGCCGTCAGCGGGCAGGCGGCTGAGGCGATCCACGTCAGTGACCTCTACTACAGCCGCCCCCAGGTGGAGCTGGCCAAGCGGCTCAATGAGCTCGGCTTTACCGGCCGCGCCTTCTATTGCAACAGCGGCGCGGAGGCCAACGAGTGCGCCATCAAAGTCGCACGCAAATGGGGCAAGCAGAACCGCTACGGCGCCTACGAGATCATCAGCGCCAACAGGTCGTTCCACGGCCGCACCCTGGCGACGATCGCGGCCACCGGCCAGCCCAAGTACCAACAGCCCTTCCTGCCGATGCCGGAGGGATTTGCCCACGTCGACCTCAACGACATCGGCATGCTGCGCGGCGCCACTGACGACCGCACCGCGGCCATCCTGCTGGAGCCGGTGCAGGGCGAAGCCGGCATCGTCCCGTGCACCCAGGAGTACCTGAGCGCGGTTCGTGCCTGGTGTGACGAGAAGAACCTGCTGCTCATATTCGACGAGGTCCAGACCGGCGTCGGCCGCACCGGCCACTTCTACGCCTTCCAGGGCTTCGGCGTGACCCCCGACATCGTCACCCTGGCCAAAGGCCTGGGCGGTGGCGTGCCAATCGGCATCTGCCTCGCCGGCCCGCGGGCGGATGTTCTCGGCGCCGGCGAACATGGCTCCACCTTTGGTGGCAACCCGCTGGCGGCCTCCGCCGCGCTCGCCGTCCTCGACGTGATCGAGCGCGAGGGCGTAGTCGGGAATGCCCGCGAGGTCGGCGAGTATCTCCAGCAGCAGCTGCGCAAGCTGGGAACCGACTTCGGTTGCGTCGCCGAGGTCCGCGGCCTCGGCCTGATGCAGGCGATCGAACTGGACCGCGACATCGCGCCCCAGCTCGAAGCGGCAGCGCTGGAACACGGCCTGCTGGTCAACGCCATCGGTCCGCGCGTCATCCGGATGGTCCCGCCGCTCATCATCGGCAGGGCCGAGGTCGACCGCGCCGTGGCGATCCTGGGGCAGTGCCTTGACCTCCTCCTGAGCCACGCGACGTGATAGGCGGCAAGGCCCACCGGCAGCGCGCCATCCTCGAGCTGGTCAAGAGCCGCCCCATCCACACCCAGGAGGAGCTGGTCCAGGAACTGCGGAGGCTCGACCACCCCGTCACCCAGGCCACCGTGAGCCGCGACATCCGTGAGCTCGGCCTCTTCCGCGAGCCCAGCCCGTCAGGCAGCCGCTACGCCGTGCGCGGCGGACTGGGGCTGCGCGCGGGACAGGTCCTGCGCGACTTCATCACCTCCATCGATGGCGTCCAGTTCATGGCCGTGGTCCGGACCCCGCCGGGGACCGCCAACCTGGTCGCGGTGGCCATCGATGAAGCGGGCTGGCCCGAGGTCCTCGGCACCGTCGCCGGCGATGACACCGTGCTGGTGATCTCACCCGATGCCCGCAGCCGCAAAGCCCTCGAGCATCGCCTGCTGGCTCTGGAACCGGAGGCCGTGCCGGTGGTCGGGAACGGTCGATGAGCAAGCGGTTGGTGCTGGCCTACTCCGGCGGTCTCGACACATCGGTGGCGATCCACTGGCTGGCGGAGCGCGACTACGAGGTGCTGGCCCTGGCGATCGACCTGGGCGAGGCCAAGGACCTCGACGCCATTCAGCGCCGGGCCCTGAAGCACGGCGCCACCAAGTCGTTCGTTGTCGATGCCCGTGACCTCTTCCTGCGACATTTCGTCTGGCCTACGCTCCAGGCAGGCGCCCTCTACGAGGGCCGCTACCCCCTGGCCACGGCGCTGGGGCGGCCCCTGATCGCCAAGCTGATGGTCGACCTGGCTCGCGAAGAGGGCGCGGTGGCGGTCGCCCACGGCTGCACCGGCAAGGGCAACGACCAGGTCCGTTTCGATGTCGCCACCGGCGCCCTGGCGCCCGACCTCGAGGTGGTGGCCCCGGTTCGCGAGTGGGGTATGACCCGCGAGGAGGAGATCGACTACGCCCGGCAGCACGGCGTCGAGGTTCCCGCCACGTTCGAGTCGCCGTACTCCACCGACGTCAACCTCTGGGGCCGATCGGTGGAGGCCGGCGTCCTCGAGGACCCGTGGCAGGAGCCGCCCCCAGAGGTTTTCGCCTGGACCGTCGACGCGGAGAAGGCGCCCGCCAAGGCTGCGTACGCCGAGGTCAAGTTCGAGCACGGCGTCCCCGTAGCGCTCGACGGAGAGGAGCTGACGGCGGTGGAACTGGTGTCGCGACTCAACGCCGTTGGCGGTGAACATGGCGTCGGCCGCATCGACATGGTCGAGAACCGGCTGGTCGGCATCAAGTCGCGCGAGATCTACGAGGCGCCCGCGGCTGTCATCCTCAACACCGCCCACGAGGCGCTGGAGTCGGTGGCGCTCTCCAGGGACGTGGCGCGCTTCAAGGCCAAGGTCGCCGCTGAGTGGGCAGACCTGACGTACAACGGGCTCTGGTTCTCGGCGCTGCGGCAGGACCTGCAGGCCTTCGTCACCAGCACCCAGGAGCACGTCAGCGGGGAAGTCCGCCTCAAGCTCTTCCGAGGCGGCCTCCAGGTGGTCGGCCGCAAGGCGCCGGAGTCGCTCTATCGCCTGGAACTGGCGACATACGGCAGTGGCGACGCCTTCGACCAGGCGGCGGCCAAAGGCTTCATCCACCTCTGGGGCTTGCCGCTGCGGACCCAGGCCCGAGTTCAGGGACTGCTCGGCGACGGCGCCCAGAAGAGCCTGCTGCCGCCGGACATGAAGCGTCTCACCGCCGACGCAGCCGAGCCCGGCGATGCCTGAGAGCAAGGCCGGCGAGGCGCCGCGGAGCGAGATCGAGAGTGACGGCGAGGCCGAGACCGACCGGCTCTGGGGCGGCCGCTTCGCCACCGGTCCGGCCAAACAGGTCGAGGAGTTCACCAGCTCGCTGGCGGTCGACCGGCGCCTCTACCGCGAGGACATCGCCGGCAGCATCGCCCACGCGCGCATGCTGGGTGTCGCCGGGATCATCCCCCGGGCCGATGCCCAGCGCCTGGTCAAGGGGCTGCAGGCGGTGCGGCGCGAGTTCGATGAGGGCCGCTTCGTCTATGCCGACGGCGACGAGGACATCCACACCGCGATCGAGCGCCGGCTGCACAAGCTGCTGGGCGCCGAGGTCGGCGGCAAGCTCCACACCGGGCGCAGTCGCAACGACCAGGTGGCCCTCGACCTGCGCATGTACGCCCGGACCGCGATCGTCGAGATCGGCGGCTCGGTGTGCTGGCTACAGACCGCGCTGCTGAAGCTGGCTCAGCATCACAGGGGCACCGTGATGCCGGCCTACACCCACCTCCAGCGGGCCCAACCGACCACCCTGGGCCACCACCTGCTGGCCTACGTGGCGATGCTGCAGCGCGACTTCGACCGGCTGCAGGACGCCTTCGATCGCGCCGACATCATGCCCCTGGGCTCGGCTGCCGCCACCGGCAGCAGCCTGCCCCTGAAGCGTGACCTGGTGGCCAGGGAGCTCGACTTCGCGTCGATCTCGCAGAACAGCCTCGATGCCGTGAGCGACCGCGACTTTGTCGTCGAGATCGAGGCCGCCTGCGCGCTGGTGATGGTGCATCTCAGCCGCCTGGGCGAGGAGTTGGTGCTCTGGTCGTCGTCCGAGTTCGGTTTCCTGGAGTTGCCCGACGACTACGCCACCGGCTCCAGCTTGATGCCCCAGAAGAAGAACCCCGATGTGCCCGAGCTGGTCCGCGGCCGCACCGGCCGCGTGATTGGCGAGCTGACCGGGATGCTGGCCACCCTGAAGGGACTGCCGCTGGCGTACAACCGCGATCTCCAGGGCGACAAGGAGAGTTTCTTCGCGGTGGCCGACACCACCATCAGTTGCCTTCAGATCCTGGCCAAGATGCTGCCGCGGCTACGGTTCAACGAGGGCGCCATGGCCGAGGCCGCCTCCGACCCGGCGTTGATGGCCACCGAGGTGGCTGATTACCTGGTTGGGAAGGGGATCGCCTTCCGGCGCGCCCATCAGCTGGTCGGCAAAGCGGTGCGCAAAGCTCAGACCAAGCGCGTCTCGCTGGCCGACCTGGAAGCGGCCGACTGGCAGGCGCTCGACGCCGCCTTCGGCCCCGAGGTGACCGAGCTGTTCGACCCTCGGCAGGCTTTGGCCCGGCGGCAGACCGTGGGCAGCTCAGGTCCCGGCCCCGTCAAGCGCGCCCTGGTTCGCGCATCGCTGGCGGTCAAGCGCAACCGCCAATGGCTGGCGGCCAACAAGCCGGCGTATTAGGCTCGGGCCATGCTCCTGGCCATCGACATCGGCAATACCAACACTGTCCTGGGCGCTTTTCATGGCGAGGACCTGACGCAGCACTGGCGGATGGCCACCCGCGCGGACGCCACCGGCGACGAGCTGGGTCTCGCCATCCGCGGCCTCTTCGCCAGCGCCGAGGTCTCGACCGCGGACGTCGAGCATGTCGTTGTGTCGAGCGTGGTGCCGGTGCTCAACGAGTCGGTGGTCGACATGTGCGATCGCTACCTCGACATCAAGCCGCTGGTCGTCGGACCGGGGATGCGCACCGGCGTCCAGATCCGCTACGACAACCCCAAGGAGGTCGGCGCCGACCGCATCGTCAACGCTGTGGCGGCGTTCCGCAAGTACGGCGGGCCCGCGGTGGTGATCGATTTCGGCACCGCCACGACCTTCGACGCCATCGCCGCCAACGGCGACTACCTGGGTGGCGCCATCGCGCCGGGCATTCGCATCTCGATGGAGGCGCTCTTCACGCGCGCTTCCAAGCTCCCACTGGTGGAGCTGATCCCGCCCCCCGAGGGGAACGTCATCGGCAAGAACACCGTCGAGTCGATGCAGGCCGGGATCATCTTCGGGTTCGTCGGCCAGATCGATGGCCTGGTGGAGCGGATGCGCGCGGAGCTGGGCGGCAGCTGCCGGGTGATCGCCACCGGCGGCCTGGCGGCACTGGTGAACGACCACTCCCGATCGATCGAGGTCGTCGACGAGAACCTGACCCTCGACGGCCTGCGCTTCCTCTTCGAGCTGAACCAGGGCGACAGCTAGCGCGTTCGGGTCGGGCTAGACATCCCACGGGCGTAAATGTCAAGCGGCAAGGGCGGATTCTCCCCAGG
>DAITAT010000029.1:0-21291 GCA_036824145.1 Candidatus Dormiibacterota bacterium | reverse complement strand
GGCGAGGAAGCGCACTCTGCCTCGATCGCCGTTGCCGCAGGCCCGGCTTCCCCAGATCCAGCTGACCGACGGCCAGCGCCGCGAGGGAACCGGCCTGCTCTTGATCATCGTCGCCGCTCTCATCACGCTGTCGATCGTCTTCTCGCCGGGCGCCGGGTTGACCCGGGTGCGCGGTTTCCTGCTCGACTCGGTCGGGTTGGGATGGTTGGCGGTTGTGATGATCATGGCCGCCGGCGGGGTCGGCATGATCGGCGGCCGCCACGCTGCCGTCGAGGGCGAGACCGTGCGCGCCAGCCGCAACCCCATGGCCGTCTTCCTGGGCATGGCCTTGCTCTCGATCTCAGTTCTCGGCCTCCTCCAGCTCCTGATGCTGCCCCCGGGTGAGTGGATCCTGCATCACCAGCAGGCGGGCGGCGTGGTTGGAGCGATTGTTGCCGGCCGCCTCAATGACCTCCTCAGCGCCTGGGGCGCCGCCATCGTCCTCTCCGGCGTGGCCCTCTTCGGCGCCATGCTCAGCTTCGACCTCTCGCTGGCGGCGATCGGGGAGAGAATCCGCCCGGTGGAGCCCGAAGTCGTGGCCGAAGAGCCCGAGCCGCCGACGCTGCCTGAACCCCGCCTCTGGACCGAGAAGCGCCAGCCCAGGAGCGAATTCCCGGTCGCCGATCCGCCAGGACCGCTGTTCCCCTCCCTCGAGAAACCGCCCGGCGTCGCCGAGGTGGTCGAATCGGTCTCGCCGGACATTCTCGACGCCGCCGAGGTCGAGCGCGCTCGGGCGGCTGCCCAGGCCGAGTGGGCTGCCGCGGCCGCCGCCGCGCGCGAGGCCGACGCCGAAGAGCGGAAGGTATGGCACTTGCCGCCGCTCAACCTCCTCGACCCGATGGGCTCAAAGCACGAAAAGCTGCAGGAAGAGGTGAAGCACAACATCGAGGTGATCGAGGGCACCCTGGCCAGCTTTGGAGTCGCGGCGCGAGTTCGCGGCGTCAACTCCGGTGCCAGCGTCACCCAGTACGAGCTCGAGCCCGCCAAGGGCGTCCCGGTGCGCAAGATCACGGCCCTGCAGAACGACCTCGCCCTTTCGCTGGCAGCGCTGATCCGTATCCAGGCGCCGATCCCCGGCAAACCGGCGGTGGGTATCGAGGTCCCCAACAAGGCCAGCGCCCTGGTCACGCTGCGAGAGATCATCCAGAGCCCCGGCTTCCAGAGCCCGGGCAACGTGCTGGCGATGCCGATCGGCTCCGACGTCAGCGGCCAGCCGATCACCGGCGATCTCAGCCGGATGCCCCACGTCTTGATCGCGGGCGCCACCGGCAGCGGCAAGAGCGTCTGCGTCAACGCGCTGCTGGCCGGCTTCATGCTGCGCCACACGCCCGACCAGCTGCGGCTGGTCCTGATCGACCCCAAGCGCGTCGAGATGTCGATGTACAAGGACCTGCCCCACCTGCTGGTACCGGTGGTGACCGAGGCCGACCACGCGGTGGCCGCGCTGCGCTGGGCGGTCACCGAGATGGAGAACCGCTACAAGCTCTTCGCCTCGCATTCGGTGCGCAACATCGCCGGCTTCAATGCGCGCGCCCCCGAGATCGGGCTCGAGGCGGTTCCCTACATCATCATCGTCATTGACGAGCTGGCCGACCTGATGATGGTGGCCGGCAACGAAGTCGAAGAGCTGATCTGCCGCGTCGCGCAACTGGCGCGCGCGGTGGGCATCCACCTCGTCGTGGCCACCCAGCGTCCTTCGGCCGACATCATCACGGGCCTGATCAAGGCCAACATCCCCAGCCGCATCGCATTCGCCGTCAGCTCCGGGATCGACTCCCGGGTCGTCCTCGATGAGACCGGCGCCGAGAAGCTGCTCGGCCGCGGTGACATGCTCTATCTCCCGGTGGACGCCGGCAAAGCCACCCGGATCCAGGGTGTGATGGTGTCCGACAAGGAGCTCGAAGGTGTCATCGACCACTGGAAGGACCAGGGCGCCCCGGCGTACCAGGAGGAGATCTTCAACCTCGTCAGCACCGTCTCCTGGGCACGCGACGGCGGCAAACGCGATCCCATGTTTGAGCGTGCCGCCCGCATCGTGGCCAGCGAGGGACGCGCCGCCACCAGCCTGCTGCAGCGCAAGCTGTCAATTGGCTACACGCGGGCGGCCCGAATTATCGACCAGTTGGCCGAATACCACGTCGTCGGGCCGTACGAGGGCAGCAAGTCCCGCGCCGTGCTGATGTCGCTCACCGAACTCGACGATCTCTTTGAGCGCTTCAACAGTCCGCAAGAGCCGGTGGCCATCGACCAAGGCCCGCAGGACGACGAGCCGGACTACTAGGCGCCGCCCGCGGCCGTCGGAATCACGCCACTAGAATTGGCTCGTCGCACCCCCTGTGTTTTGGTGCGCTCACCGGAAGGTTGATGCTAGGAAGCAAGCTCAAGCAGGCGCGCGAGGCCAGGGGTGTCCCCCTGTCCGAGGTCGAGTGGGCGACCAAGATCAAATCGACCTACCTCGAAGCTCTCGAGGAGGAGAACTATGGCGATATCCCCGGCGCGGTTTACGCTCGCGGATTCCTGCGCACCTACGCGCTCTACCTGCGCCTTGACGCCGACCCGCTGATCGCCGAATACAACGCTTCCGCGGGTGCCAACGAGATCATCTCGACCCGCCCTGCGGTGATGGCGGAGCCGAGGGGGTTGATGGTGACGCCGGCCATGGTGGTCGGTGTTGCGCTCGTCCTGCTGCTGGCGATCTTCGGCTTCTACCTCAAGACCCAGTTCGATCGCTACCAAGCGTCGCTGGCCGCGGGGTCGCACCCCACGCCCCGGGCTGCCCTGCCCTCGCCGGTGCCGTCGACGTCCGAAGCGCACACGCCCAGCCCATCACCGACTGCGAAGGTTTATGCCGGCGTCGAGGTGGTCATCAAGATCCAGGGCGGCCCCGCGTGGTTGCGGGTTGACAGCGACGGCCAGCCGTCGGCGGAGACCAACGCCGGAGGCAAGATCTATCAGCCGGGTGCGGTGCTGACCTTCGACGCCACCAAGACAATCCACGTCATCAGCGGCAAGGCCAACAACACCTTCGTGACCTTTAACGGCCAGGACCAGGGCGCCATGCAGGGCAGCGGCGACGTCGCCGACAAGACCTACACCAAGACCTGAGGGAGAGGAATGGCAGACGCCAGTTTCGACGTGGTTTCTGAATACGAGCGCCAGGAGCTCGTCAACGCCGTCGACCAGGCTCAGCGCGAGATCGGCAACCGCTACGACTTCAAAGGCACCAACTCCACGCTGGAGCTGGCGGAGAAGGAGATCACCCTGGACGCTGACAGCGACTACAAGCTCGGGGCCATGATCGACATCCTCCAGTCGAAGATGGTCAAGCGGCACGTGGATCTGAAGGTCCTCGATCCGCAGAAGGTTGAGCCGGCCGCCAAGGGCCGCGTGCGTCAGAAACTGAACCTGCGCCAGGGGCTGGCGGACGAGCTGGCCCGGGACGTCGTCAAGCGAATCAAAGCCGAGTTGCCCAAGCTGCAGCTGCGGATTGAGGGCGACAAGGTGCGAGTCAGCGGCAAGTCCAGGGACGACCTGCAGGCAGCCCAAAAGCTGCTCCGGGAAGCCAACCTACCGGTGCCACTCCAATTCACCAACTACCGCTGAGGCGCGCGTCGCCGCCGGCCGCCGGTGCGGCAGCGGTATTGCCCCCCAAACGGGGTACGCTGACACCGATGACCGAGACCGTCGTCGAGGCGGGGGAAACCGCGCGGACCAGCACCCGCAGCGCCAACCTCAACCTGCCCAACGCCCTCACCACCCTTCGCCTGCTCCTGATCCCGGTGATCCTGCTCACTTTCGACGCCGGTTTCACCTATCACCAAATCGTGGCCCCGGCGCTCTTCGTCCTGGCCTCGATCACCGATTCGCTCGACGGGCGCATCGCGCGTCGGTACGCCAAGGTGACCACGCTGGGTAAGTTCCTCGACCCCCTGGCGGACAAGATGCTGATCCTGGCGGTGCTGGCGTTGCTGGTGCAGGATGCGCTCCTGCCGGCGTGGGTGGTGGTTCTTGTGGTCGGCCGAGAGCTGCTGATCACAGGTCTGCGCGCGGTGGGGGCCACCCAGGGTCTGATCATCGTCGCCACCCCGTTCGGGAAGACGAAAACCGTCAGCCAGATGCTGGCGGTGGGCCTGCTGATGCTGGAGCGGCCCTACCCGGGCGTAACCGGTCTGGCCACTGTCATGGTCTGGGCGGCCGTCATCTTCACCGTCTTCTCGGGCCTCGACTATCTCTGGCGCTACCGGCGCCTGCTGTACCGCTGAGGTGGTCGATGGTACCTCGCTGCGCTCTCTCCATGACATCCTCCGGCAGCGCGGGCTGAAGATCGCGGTCGCGGAGTCCTGCACCGGCGGCCTGCTGGCGGCGGCCCTGACGGAGGTGCCCGGATCGTCGCAATCGTTCCTGGGCGGGATGGTCACCTATGCCAACCAGGCCAAGATCGGGATCCTGGGCGTCAACGAGGGACTGATTCTTGCCCATGGCGCGGTCAGCGCCGAGGTGGCGGGCCAGATGGCTACGGGAGCCCGCAGCGTCTTCGGGGCGGAGGTGGGCCTGGGCGTCACCGGAGTTGCCGGCCCCGACTCCGAGGGCGACAAGCCGGTGGGCCTGACCTACATCGGCGCCAGCCACGAGGACAACACCGTCGTGCGCGAGTACAACTGGACCGGCGACAGGGCCTTCAACCGGGCCGCCAGCGTGGCGGCGGCGATCGAGCTGGCCGCCGAGATTCTTGCTTGACAACTACACTACTGCGTGTAACTATTGACCGAATGGGGATTGTGGTAGGATCGAACAAACGTTCGACTACAGGTCCAACCACACGAGGGAGCACGGCATGAGCTGGAAGAGCGATAAGGGCGACCAAGGCGACAAAGGCGACAGAGGCGAGGCAGTCGAGAAGCCCAGCGACAAGGACCATACGCTGGATTCGGCGCTGGCCCAGATCGAAAAGTCCTACGGCAAGGGCGCGATCATGCGTCTGGGTGACGCCCCGGCGACCCGGAACATCGAAGTCATCCCGACCGGCGCCCTGACCCTCGACCTGGCCCTCGGCGTTGGCGGCATCCCGCGGGGGAGGGTGATCGAGATCTACGGCCCCGAATCCAGCGGCAAGACCACCCTCGCGCTCCATGTCGTGGCACAGGCACAGAAGCTCGGTGGGGTGGCAGCCTTCATCGACGCCGAGCACGCCCTCGACCCGCTCTACGCCGCCCGCATCGGAGTCAACACCGACGACCTACTCGTCTCTCAGCCCGACACCGGCGAGCAGGCGCTCGAGATCGTGGACGTGCTGGTACGCAGCCAGGCGGTCGACATCGTGGTGGTGGACTCGGTGGCGGCGCTGGTGCCCAAGGCCGAGATCGACGGCGAGATGGGCGATAGCCACCTCGGCCTGCAGGCTCGCCTGATGAGCCAGGCCCTGCGCAAGCTGACCGGCGCGATCTCGAAATCCAGCACCTCAGTGGTCTTCATCAACCAGCTGCGCGAGAAGATTGGCGTGATGTTCGGCAACCCCGAGGTAACCACCGGCGGTCGGGCGTTGAAGTTCTACGCATCGGTACGCCTGGACGTGCGCAAGATCGACACCATCAAAAACGGGCTGGACGTTGTCGGTAACCGTGTCAAGGTCAAGGTGGTCAAGAACAAAGTCGCGCCACCGTTCCGGGCCGCCGAGTTCGACATCCTCTACAACGAGGGCATCTCCTACCTTGGCAGCGTGCTCGACGCGGGCATCGACGCCGGCATCGTCGAGAAGCAAGGCTCGTGGTTCTCCTTCGGCGAGGACCGGCTCGGCCAGGGTCGTGAGAACGTCCGCGACTTCCTTCGCTCCAACCCGGATGTCACCGACAAGATGGTGTCGACGCTGCGCGAGAGACTCGCCATCCAGCGGGCACCCAAGCCGGAGGTGACGGCAGTCGGCGAGGCGACCAAGCCGGCAGACGCAACTCAAGCATCAGAGCAGGCCGGGGCCGCGGTCGACAGCGCCGAGGTTCCCACCGGGGGGGAGGGCGTGCTGGACCCCGAAGCCCCAACGCCGGCTGAGAGGAGTCGGCAGGCGGCCGCACCGGCGGGTAAGTAGCTAAAACACGCCCCGAAAGGGTGATCGGCGTGGACCTCGATCCCAATGACGTGGAAGGGGCGGTAGAGAAGGCACTCCGCGTTCTCAATGCCGCCTCCCAGACCCGCTCGGGGCTTGGCCGCAAGCTCAAGCAAGCCGGTTACTCGGCGCCCGCGGTCAATGAAGCCTGCGATCGGGCTGAGGCCATGGGTTACGTCAACGACCGTGCCTACGCCGAGGCCACCCTGTCCAAGCGCCAGCGTCAGGGTCGCGGGGTGAAAGTGATCGCCTCGGAGCTCAGGCACAAGGGCATCGACAGCCAGGTGGTCGATGAGATCCTGGGCGAACTGAGCGTTGAGGACGAGGTCGAGCGGGCCGCTGAGCTCGCCGTCAAGCTGCTGAGCCGTCATCGCGACGAGCCCTTGGTGCGCCAGCGCGAGCATGTGATGGGCGGCCTTCTCAGGCGTGGCTACGCGCCGTGGGTGGCCAAGAGGGCTCTAGAGAAGGCCTCGGCGCTAGACTCTTAACCCTCAAACGACTTAGAAAAACTGAGCCGCTTCCGCCATCACCGGCGATAGCGAGCTCTTTCCTCTAGGCACGTTCAAAAGTGAATAAACAAAGCGAGGTGACACTAACCATGACGCTGTCAGTCCTACTCGGACTAATGGCTGGGATGGTGGTGGCGGGCGGACTGGGCGCCATCGTGGCGCTGGCATTGGTCCGAACCAAGGGAAGAGCCGACCTGCGCGCTGCGCGGGAATCGGCGGAGAACGCCCTCGCCAAAGCCGAGACCTCGGCCAAGGAGATCGTCCTTGAAGCCAAGGAGCAGGCTCACCAAATCCGAGCCACGTCAGAAGACGAATCCCGTGAGCGTCAAAAAGAAGTATTGGAACTCGAGCGCAGCATCCAACAGCGCGAGGAGACGATTCTCGCGCGTCTTGATGAGCTCGATAAGAGGCAGGAAGCCTTGAAGACCGCCGAGGCGTCGCAACAGCAGGCAAAGGAGTTCCTGCAGCGACGTGAGGCCCAGTTGGACAGCGAGCTTGAGCGAGCCTCAGGAATGAGCCGCGACCAGGCCCGCGCGCACCTTCTGGCCACGCTCGAGCGCGACCTGTCACAGGAAGTCGCCTCCCGGATCCGGGAAGCCGAACGGTATGCGCGTCAGGAGTCTGAAGCGCGTGCCAGGGAAATCGTGGTCACGTCGATCCAGCGGGTTGCCGCTGACCAGACCACGGAAACCACGGTAGCCGCCGTGCACCTTCCCAATGACGAGATGAAGGGTCGCATCATCGGCCGCGACGGACGCAACATTCGCGCCCTGGAGCTGGCCACTGGTGTCGACCTGATCATCGACGACACCCCGGAGACGGTGATGATCTCAGGCTTCGATCCCGTTCGGCGAGAGATCGCCAGGAACGCGCTGGAGCAGTTGCTGAGTGACGGCCGCATCCACCCTTCGCGAATCGAGGAGGTGGTGGCCAGGGCCCGCGAGCAGGTCCAGGCACAGGTCCAACGCGAGGGGGAGCAAGCCCTTACTGAGATCGGCGTCCATGACGGGCACCCTGAACTGGTGCGGCTGCTTGGCTGCCTGCGCTTCCGCACCAGCTACGGACAGAACGTACTGAGTCATTCGAGAGAGGTGGCAGGTCTCTGCGCCACGATGGCCGCAGAGATAGGTTGCACGCCGGAAGAGCAGGCTATCGCCCAGGAGGCCGGCCTGCTCCACGACCTGGGAAAAGCCGTCGACCACGAGGTCGAGGGTCCGCACGCCATCATCGGCGGTGAGATCCTGGTGCGCCTGGGCCGCTCGCCAGCCGTCGTGCACGCGGTCAAGGCTCATCACTACGACGAAGAGCCGGCGACCCTCGAGGCGATGCTCGTCATCGCCGCCGACGCCATCTCCGCCGCCCGTCCGGGTGCACGTCGAGAGACGCTGAGCAACTACATCAAACGGCTTGAGAAGCTGGAGGGCATTGCCAACTCCTTCCCAGGGGTTGAGCGCTCGTATGCCGTTCAAGCCGGCAGAGAGATACGCATCATCGTGCGCCCCAACCAGATAGACGACACCACTGCCCAGGTGATGGCTAGAGACATCGTCAAGCGCATCGAAGGCGAGCTGACCTACCCGGGCCAGATCAAGGTGACGGTTATTCGAGAAACACGAGTTATCGATTACGCCAAATGAGAAGGGGCGAGCCGCAGGGCTCGCCCTTTTTGTTTCTCGCTCCGCCGGGCGGACGATCCGTGTGTCGCGGCTGCACCCGCTTCGGCTCGGCGGCCGCGTACGATAGCCGGGATCATGAGCGACACCATTAATGTGCTGGCGGTCGGCGACCTCATCGGCAGGCCGGGCAGGCGCGCTGCCACTCGCCTGATACCTCAGCTCCGGCGTGAGCTCGGCATCGACATTGTGGTCGCCAATGGCGAGAACGCCTCGGGAGGTTTCGGTCTGTCGGTGAGCGACGCGCGCGATCTCTTCAGCTCCGGCGTCGACGTGCTCACCAGCGGCAACCACATCTGGGACCAGAAGGAGATCATCTCCGCCCTCGACGACATGCCCATCCTGCGTCCCATGAACTATCCGCCAGGCACCCCGGGCAAGGGCTACCTGGTCCACGACCTCGGCGAGCGCGGGCGGGTGGCGGTCGCCAACGTCCAGGGCCTGGTCTTCATGCCACCGATCGATTCACCGTTTCGGGCCATCGACGCCTTCCTCGCCGAGACCGAAGATGTGACCGTGCGCATGGTCGACATCCATGCCGAAGCCACCAGCGAAAAGCAGGCGATGGCTCATTACCTGGACGGAAAAGTCAGCCTGCTGTGGGGCACGCACACGCACACGCCCACCGCGGATCAGCGGGTCATGCCGGGTGGTACGGCCTTCGTCAGCGACCTCGGCATGGTCGGACCGCGCGACGCTGTCATCGGAATGGACGCCGAAGGGTCGCTGCGACGGTTTCTGACCGGCATCCCGCAGCGCTTCAAAGTTGGCACTGGGGTGGTGACTTTCAATTCGGTTGTGGTTAGGATAAGCGTCACCACTGGCCAGGCTGAGTCGATCGAGAGGGTGGACCACACCGTCGATGTCTCATCCGCCGAATAACGATGCAGACATTGGAAATACTCAAAGTCTCAGCAACATCCAAACCCGTTGCCGTGGCCGGTGCCATCGCAGGAGTGGTGAGGACGCAGTCGCGCGTTGAAATCCAGGCGATAGGCGCCGGCGCCATCAACCAGGCGGTCAAGGCGATCGCCATCTCCAGGGGGTACGTGGCCCCCGGTGGCCTCGACCTGATCTGCATCCCCTCGTTCATCGACATATCGATTGATGGCGAGGAGCGCACCGGCATCCGGCTGCTGATCGAAACCCGCTAAGCCTCGCCCCGCGCGCCCGGCGGATAAGCTTGCCCGGATGGGGCAGGGAGTGGTCCAGAGACCGGCGGCGACCAACATCGAAGAAGAGGCTGTTTCAGCGCCTCTGCCCGACGCGGTGACGCCTAACCCGGTCGCCTCCAGCGCCTCATCGAAGGCTCAAAGCCCCGTCCTGCAGCAGTACCTGGCGGCCAAGGCCGAGCACCCGGACGCCGTCCTGCTGTTCCGTCTTGGCGACTTCTTCGAGACTTTCCAGGAAGACGCGGAGGTCGCTCACCAGGTCCTCGGCATCACCCTGACGTCGCGAGATTTTGGCCGCGCCGGGCGCCACCCGATGGCGGGTTTCCCGCAGCACGCTGCCGAGGGTTACATCGCCAAGCTGCTCACCGCGGGGCACAAGGTCGCCGTCTGTGACCAGGTCGAGGAGGCTTCGGCGGCGAAAGGTTTGGTGCGGCGCGAAGTGGTTCGCGTCCTCACGCCGGGCACGGTGGTCGAGGGCGCACTCCTGGACCCCGCCCGCGAGAACCCGCTGGTGGCGCTGGCCTGGGACGACGAGCGCATCGGCATCGCTCTGCTCGAGGTCTCGACCGGACGGATCGAGCTGACGGAGCTGCCGGTCGCCCAGCTGGCGCTGCTGTCTGAGGTGCTGACGCGGATCGCTCCATCAGAGGTCCTGGTCGCCGACGCAGCGGAGAGCGCAGTGGCGGCCTGGCGTTCGGGTGGAGCAGGGGCCTGGAACATCAGCGCCCTCGAGACCTGGCGATTCGAGGCCACCCGCGGCCGGCAGCGGGCGCTCGAGGCCCTGGGGGTCAGCAGCCTTGGCGGGTTCGACTGCGACGACCTCGGCCCCGCCCTCGGGGCGTTGGGAGCGGCGCTCGACTACCTCGCCCGCAACCGCCTGCAGCTACCCAAGGAGGTGATCCGCCTCCGCCGTGCCCGTGTCGAGTCTTCGATGCACCTCGACGCGCCCACGATCGCCAACCTGGAGCTTGTCGAATCCCTGGGTGGTGGTGGCCGTGGCCTGCTGGGCCAGCTGGACCGAACCCGGTCGCCGATGGGGGCCCGGCGGCTGCGGGCGTGGTTGCTGTCACCGCTGATCGATGTCGATGCCATCGAAGCGCGCCTGGCCGCGGTCGAGGCACTGGTTACGGACGCGGATCTGCGCGCCAGGCTGGAGCACGAGCTGCGACGCGTGCGCGACCTCGAACGCCTGACGACCCGGACATCCCAGGGCCGCGCGGCGCCACGCGACCTCGGCGCTATCCGCGACTCGCTGCCGGCGCTGCAGAAACTCTCCGAGGTTTTGGTCGGCGTTGGCGGCGACGCCCTGGCCGGTCCTCGAGAGGGGATCCGGCCTGAGCCGGCCCTCGCCAAGACGCTGGTCGCCGCCCTCGAGGATTCTCTCCCTGCCACAAGCGCCGAGGGCGGCATCGTCCGACCCGCGTTCGACGCCCGCCTCGACGAGCTACGCAGCTCGATCCATGACGCGCAGGCGTGGATCGCAGGCCTGGAGCAGCGCGAGCGAGACGCCACCGGGATCAAGGGGCTCAAGGTCGGCTTCAACCGCGTATTCGGCTACTACCTCGAGATCAGCAACGCCAACCGGCTGCCGATCCCCGAGCGCTACCAGCGCAAGCAGACCCTCGCCGGCGCCGAGCGCTATTTGACGCCGGAGCTCAAAGAGAAGGAGAGCGTGGTCCTCAACGGCGAGCAGGCGATCTTCGCCCGCGAGCGTGAGGTGTTCACCGAGCTGTGCGCCAAGGTGGCCCGGTCGGCTGAGGGCCTGTTGCGCTCCGCCGAGGCCATCGGCGAACTCGACGCCCTGGTCAGTCTGGCCGCCGCAGCGATCGAGCATGGATGGGCCCGCCCGGTCGTCTTTGACGGCTACGACATTGAGATTCGTGACGGACGTCATCCATTGGTGGAGGCGGCCCTGGGTGCCGGCAACTTTGTCGCCAACGACCTCGACCTGCGCGAGGACGGCCGCCTGCTGTTGCTCACGGGGCCGAACATGGCCGGCAAATCCACTTACCTGCGTCAGTGCGGGATCCTGGTGCTGCTGGCGCAGGTTGGCAGCTTCGTGCCGGCGGCCTCGGCGCGCGTGGGGACTGTCGACCGGGTTTTCACCAGGGTGGGCGCCCATGACAGCATTGCCACCGGCCTCTCCACCTTCATGGTCGAGATGGTCGAGACCGCCAACATCCTCCACCACGCCACCAGCCGCAGCCTCCTGGTGATCGACGAGATCGGCCGCGGCACCAGCACCTACGACGGGATCAGCATTGCCCAGGCTGTGGTGGAGCACATCCATGACGCCCCAAGCCTGGGGTGTAAGACGCTCTTCGCCACCCACTTCCATGAGCTGACAGCGCTGGCTGAGACACTACCCGGGCTTCGCAACCACCGCGTCGAGGTCAGCGAGGCCGGTGGCCGCGTGACCTTCCTCCACCGCATCGTCCCAGGCGGAGCCGACCGCAGTTACGGCATCCACGTCGCGGAAATCGCCGGCCTGCCAAACGACGTCACGGCACGCGCCCGCGAGGTGCTTGGGGCGCTGGAAGAGGCGCGGCCGCTGGCGGGTGCGACCGGTGCCCGGGATCAGCTGAGCCTGCCGATCGAGGTCACGCACCCAATCGTCAGGGAGCTAGCCGACATCGAGATCGAGAACCTCAGCCCCCTCGAAGCGCTGAACCAGCTGGCCCGGCTCAAGTCTCTCGGAACCCCGCACACCTGACAGTGGACATCTGATGGGCATCGTTCGCCTCGACCAGGCGGTGGCCGACGCCATCGCCGCCGGGGAGGTGGTTGAGCGACCGGCGTCGGTGGTCAAGGAGCTGATCGAGAACAGCCTCGACGCCGGCGCTGAGCACATCACGGTCGAAGTCGAGGGCGGGGGCATGGACCGCATCCTGGTGTTGGATGACGGCGCCGGGATGCCGCCCGGCGATCTGCCGCTGGCCTTCATGCGCCACGCCACCTCGAAGCTCTCCAGCATCGCCGAACTCGGACGCATCGAGTCGCTTGGATTCCGCGGCGAGGCGCTTGCCAGCATCGCCGCCGTCTCCCGCGTGGAGGCTCGAAGCGCGCTGCCGGCAGCGACTGAAGGCGCGCTGATCACGGTGGAGTACGGGTTGGTGGCTGAGCTGCAGCCGGCTGCCCCAATCGCCGGCGCTCGGATCGAAGTCAGGGGCCTGTTCGAGAACGTGCCAGCTCGGCGCGCGTTCATCAAGCGCCCGGCCACCGAGGTGGCGGCGGTGACGCGGGTTGTCGTGGCGCTGGCTCTATGTCATCCAGGGGCTGCGTTTCGACTGACCGTGGACGGTCGGCGCACGGTCGAGACCCTGGGCAACGGAGACCAGGCCGCTGTCATGCGCTCAGTTATACGTGGAGGGCTGGAGGCTCTTGAGGTCAGCGGCGGCAGCGGCGAGGCGACAGTCTCGGGCCTGATCAGCGAGCCCGGAGGCCTGCGGCGGAGTCGCGAGCACCTGTACCTCTCGGTCAACGGGCGCCCGATATCGAGCCGGGGTCTCGCTTTCGCAGTGGAGCAGGCTTATCGTGGGCTGGTGGCACCGGGACTCTTCCCGGTCGGCACGCTGGCCCTGAGCCTGCCGGCGGATACCATCGACGTCAACGTCCATCCGACCAAGCGCGAGGTGCGCTTTCGCGAGGAGCGCGCGGTCTTCAGCCTGATCCAGGCTAGCTGCCTCGAGGCCCTCAGCCGGAGTGCCGTCTACACCGGCTCCGGCCTCCTGTCGGCATCGGGCGCCCCACCATTGCGAGCCGCGTACCCCATAGGTGGCGAGAGGGGCGTGGCCCTTGCCGAACCTCCCGGCGTGACCTCTTTCGCTACCACGGATACGGCCATTCTCCGCGGCCCCTTCCGCTTGGTCGGCCAGGTGATGGAGTGCTACATCGTCGCCGAAGGACCGAACGGCCTGGTCCTGGTCGATCAGCACGCCGCGCATGAGCGCGTGCTCTTCAACCAGCTGCTCGCCGCGCGCGGCGCGACTGCACGCCAGCCGATGCTGGTACCGGCAATGCTCCACCTGACGCCGGTGCAGGCGGCCTGCCTCGAGAACTGTCGATCTGACCTGGCGGTCGCTGGCCTGGAGATCGAGGACTTCGGTGGCAATGCGGCGCGTCTGATGGCGCATGACCCGGCGCTGTCATCGCGCAACATTGACCGGATCATCCTGGACGTTCTCGACAGTCTCATTGCGGAGGGCACCGAGGTCGACCATAGCCGTCGACTGGAGCGCGCGACTTACACCGTCGCCTGCCACTCGGCGATCAAATTCGGCCAGCGACTCAGTCGCGAGGAGATGGAGGCGTTGCTGCGCGCCCTGGAGACCGCCGACCCGGGCATCACCTGCCCGCACGGGCGCCCCACGATGCTCGAGATCAGCGATGGCCAGCTGCGCCGGGAGTTTCACCGCAGTTAGTCGGGCAACGTTCGGTACCACGCCGGTGGCCATCGTCGGACCCACCGCGGTGGGCAAGACTGCGGTCGCGGTCGAGCTGTGCCGCCGCGTCGGTGGCGAGATCGTCTCCTTCGACTCGCGACAGGTCTACAGGGGCGTCGAGATCTGCAGCAACGCGCCAACCCCGAAAGACCTCAAGGGTGTCCGCTGTCATCTCGTAAGCGAGATCCCGGTCGGCCAGAAAGTTGACGCCGCGGGCTACCTCAGGATGGCTCGCCCGATCGTGGAGGGCTTGATCGCCTCAAAGCGACAGGCCGTACTGACGGCCGGCACAGGGCTGTACCTGAAAGCGCTGCTCGACGGCCTCGACCTCGGCGGCCACGCCGCCGAGGTCGAGCTCCGCCACCGGCTGGAGGATCAAGCGCGAGACAACCTGTCCGCCCTGCATCAGCGCCTTGCCCAGCTTGACCCCGGCGCCGCAGCGAAAGTTGACGCTTCCAACCGGGTGCGAGTTGTGCGGGCGATCGAGCTCGCCTCGCGTCGCGAGCGTGGCGATCGCGCCACCACGACGGCTTCACCCGCGCTGGCGGCGACCAAGATCGGCCTGGACGCCCCTCGCGCCCAGCTCTACGAATGGATCGACGCCCGCCTCGACACCATGCTGGCCGCGGGCTGGATGGCCGAGATCGAGGTCTTGGTCGGCTCCGGGGCGACCATCAGTGGCACCGCCTTGAGCAGCATCGGCGTGCGCGAGCTCGCCGAGGTCGCCGCCGGCAGGCTCAAGCTGGAAGTCGCCCGGGAGGCTATCGCCAAGCGCACCCGGAACTACGCAAAGCGTCAGCTGACCTGGTTTCGCGCCGACCCAGAGGTGCGCTGGCTGGACGTGACCAGGTTCACGGGGCCCGATATCGTTGAGGCCATACTGGACTTGATCGAGAAGCCATGAAATTCCACAAGATGCAGGGGGCAGCCAACGATTTCGTCGTCATCGACGGCCGTGAGCTCGCGGGTGTTGATTGGCCGGCGCTGGCGATTCGCACCTGCGACCGGCGGGTCGGCGTTGGCGCCGACGGCATCCTGGTGCTCGAGCCCAGCGGCAGCGACGACTTCCGCATGCGCTACCACAACGCCGACGGCAGCGTGGGGGAAATGTGCGGCAACGGCATCCGCTGCATGGCCAAGTTCGCCATCGACATCGGCGCCACCGAGAAGCGGGAGCTGGCCTGGGAGACCGGGGCAGGGCGGGTGACCACCGAGGTGCTGGAGTACGGCGAGGGTCGGACCATGGTACGGGCGGACATGGGCCCGCCGCGTTTCGCGCCCGCCGACATCCCCGTCGACGTTACCGGCGACGACGTCCGCGAGGCGGTCTTCTCGGTCAACGGTTCGCAGTTGAAGCTGACCTGCGTGAGCATGGGCAATCCGCATGCGGTGACGTTTGTCGATAGCGTCGCGGACTTTCCGCTCGAGCGCGTGGGGCCAGAGGTCGAGCACCACCCGGCCTTCCCGAATCGCACCAACTTCGAGATCGTTGAGGTGATCGATCCCGGACACCTGCGGATGCGGGTCTGGGAGCGGGGAGTGGGGGAGACCCAGGCCTGCGGGACGGGCGCCTGTGCCGTTGCAGTGGCGGGCCAAGTGGTCCGCCAGACCAACCCCGAGGTCGAGATCGACGTGCCCGGCGGTCGGCTCACCGTCGCCTGGCGGCCCGGGGAGAACGTGCTCCTGACCGGACCGGCGGAGACCAGCTTCACGGGCGACCAGGCCTGGTGAGCCAGCTTCGCGAGGGCCTGGCGGCTCGCAGGATGTCGCGGATCCCACCCTACCTGTTTGCGGAGATCGACAAGAAGGTCGCCGCCAAGCGGGCGGCCGGGGTCGACGTCATAGCGCTCGACATCGGCGATCCCGACACGCCAACGCCCGAGCGCATCGTGGCGGCAGCTCGCGAAGCCCTCCCTCACGTCGAGAACCAGCGTTACGCCTCTTACTTCGGGATGCCCGCGCTGCGACGCGCGGTAGCCGGCTGGTACCAGCGACGATTCGGCGTCGACCTCGACCCCGACACCGAAATCCTGCCCACGCTCGGCTCCAAGGACGGCATCGCTCACCTGCCGTTTGCGCTGGTCAATCCCGGCGACGTGGTCCTGGTGCCAAGCCCCGGGTACCCGGTGTACCTGACCGGCACCGTGATGGCTGATGGCGAGCCGCACATCATGCCGCTATCGGCCGCCAACAACTGGCTCCCAGACTTCGACTCCATCCCTGTCGCTGCGGCCGAGAGGGCACGGATCGTCTGGCTCAACTACCCCAACAACCCCACCGCCGCGACCGCCCCGGTGGAGTTCTACGAGAAGGCGTTGGCGTTCTGCCGGACATACGGCATCGTCCTATGCCACGACTTCCCCTACTCCGAGGTCACCTACCGTGGCTACCGCGCCCCAAGTATCCTCGAGCTGCCTGGCGCCAAGGAGGTGGCGATCGAGTTTCACTCGCTGTCGAAGACCTTCAACATGACGGGTTGGCGGATCGGCATGGCGGTAGGCAATGCTGACGTCCTGAAGCTGCTCGGCCAGGTCAAGACCAATATCGACTCGGGGATCTTCCCGGTGGTCCAGCACGCCGGCATCGCCGCCCTGGAGGGGCCCGAGGACGGCGCTCTCAACGCAGTCTACGAGGCCCGCCAGTCGAGGACTCTGGCGGTTTTGCGCGAGCTGGGCTGGAAGGACGCGAAGGCCCCCGACGCCACCTTCTATCTCTGGCTGCCGGTGCCGGACGGCCACACATCGGTCTCCTTCGCGAGCAGGGTCCTTGATGACGCCGGGGTCAACGTCACCCCCGGCAGTGGCTTTGGGGAGCACGGCGAGGGCTACTTCAGAGTGTCCCTGACCGTGCCCGACGACAGGTTGGACGAGGCGCTCGAACGGCTGCGCAAGATCAGCTTCTGACGCCGTCGGAGGGGTCGGGATAGCCAAGGGGCGCGGATGCCAGGCCTAGACGAGTTCGTATTCACGCCGGACCAGGAGCCTGAGCGCGTGTACCTGATCGGGCTCGGACTGCCGGGAGTCACAGGGGCCAAGCTTGAGGAACAGATGGCCGAGCTTGCCGAGCTCGCGATCACCGCGGGGGCAGAAGTGGTCGGGTCTGACATCCAGCACCTCGAGCGCCCCAACCCCATGACCGCTTACGGCAAGGGCAAGGTCGAGGAACTGAAGAGCCTCAAGAGCGACCTCGCCTTCACCACCGTGATCTGCAACGAAGAGCTGGCACCCCGGCAGCAGCGCAGCCTGGAGGACATTCTCAACATGAAGGTGCTCGATCGTACCGAGCTGATCCTCGACATCTTTGCCCGCCACTCCCGCAGCCACGAGGGCCGGCTGCAGGTCGAGGCCGCCCAACTGCGCCACCTGTTGCCGAGGTTGGCCGGGGGACGCAACCTCTCCCGACTTGGCGGTGGCATCGGCACCCGTGGTCCCGGCGAGCAGAAGTTGGAGGTCGACCGCCGCCGCATCCGGCATCGCATCAGCGAGCTGAAGCGCGAGACCGACAAGCTGCAGAAGTCGCGCAGCCTCCACCGCCAAGCACGTCGGCGGGCGGAGGTCCCGGTGGTGGCGGTTGTGGGGTACACCAACGCCGGCAAGAGCACCGTCATGAACGCCATCACCGGTGCCGGCGTCCTGGAGGCCAACCAGCTTTTCGCCACGCTCGATCCCACCACTCGGGCCGCCGAGCTCCCCGACGGCCGTCGCGTCCTGCTGACCGACACCGTCGGCTTGATCCAGAAACTCCCCACCGATTTGGTGGCCGCGTTCAAAGCGACCCTGGAGGAGGTGACCGAGGCTGACGTGGTGCTGCATGTGCTCGACGCCAGCCACCCCGCGATGCGCGAGCATTTCGCCGCCACCAATGAAGTGCTCGAAGAGCTGCAGGCGCTGGACAAGCCCCTGGTGCTGGCCTTCAACAAGTGCGACCTGCTGGCCAGGGACACGGTGGCCATGATCCGCCGCCGCGGCAACTGGTCCCCTTACGAGGAGGTGGTCGCGATCTCAGCTCGCACCGGGGATGGTCTACCCAGCCTTCTGGAGGCGATCGAACGGCAGGCGCGCAGCAACCTGGTGGAGTTGGAGCTACTGGTGCCCTACGATCACGCCGGGGTCGAGTCGGACGTTCGTGAGCACGGACGCGTGCTGCGCCTGGATTACCTGGAGGAGGGGATAAGGATGGCGGCGGAAGTCCCAAGCAACCTGGCCGGTCGCTTCGCGGCCTTTGTGGAGCCGGCTAAAGCCCCCGCGGACTGACCCGCAGGAGACCGACCACGATCCCCTCAACGGTGAGCTCGGGTACACGAAGGGGCTGATAGGAGGGATTGGCGGGCTCCAGACGGAAGCCGGAAGCCTCTCGGTAAAGGCGCTTCACGGTAGCCTCCGACTCACCGGTCTCGGGATGCTCGATGCGCGCCACCACAACAGCCCCGTTCTGGGCTTCGTGCGCCGGCTTCACCGCCACCAGGTCGCCGTCCATGATGCCGTCGTCGATCATGCTGTCGCCGCGGACGCGCAGCAGGAACGAGTCTTCACCGAAGAGCCCGCCGGCCATCTCGATGTGGTCCTCGATGTTGGTTTCTGCCAGCACCGGGGTGCCCGCCGCCACCTGGCCGATGAGCGGCAGGCTGACGATGTTGCTGTGCTTGGGCGCTGCCAGCGGGTCCTTCTCGACCAGCTCGATGGCACGAGACTTGGAAGGGTCGCGGTGGATGTAGCCCTTGCGCTCGAGCGTGTTGAGGTGGTTCTGGACGGTTGAGCTGGAGCTGAGGCCGATTGCCAGCCCGATTTCGCGGACAGTAGGGGGATAAGCCTTATCCCTGAGCATCTTCCTGAGGTAGTCGAGGATCTCACGCTGTCTAGTGGTAAGCACCTCGGGCATGACGTTCCTCCGCAGTGGGCCGGGTGGGCTTGGCGCTGGGGTGCGCCGGTGGCGGTGCAACAGTAGCACAAATGTTTGTATTGCGCAAACGCATGTTCGCAGGCGCTAAACTCGCCTGGATCCCGTCGGGACGGGATGACTGTACAGTCACATCGCCGTCGATCGCGTTGCTAGAATTGCCCTGCTGTTGACATAGGCCCCCGTGGGGCAACTCAAGGAGACCGTCGCCGATGACCTACACAATCGCCGAGCCCTGCATCGGCACCAAGGACAAGTCCTGCGTCGATGTTTGCCCGGTGGACTGCATCCACGGCGCGGACGAGGATCCACAGCTGTACATAAACCCCGAAGAGTGCATTGACTGCGGCGCCTGTGAGCCAGCGTGCCCGGTGACCGCGATCTTCGTCGACTACGACGTCCCCGAGCAGTGGAAGGCTTACACCGAGCTCAACGCCGACTACTTCAAGACCGGCCGGACCACCCTCTAAGGACTCTGGAACCAACTCCTGGGGCGGGTCGACGGACTGTCGTGAGCGACGGGCCAACGCGCCCCGAGCGTGACTCGATGGGGGAGTTGCCGGTGCCTGCGGACGCCTATTACGGCGCCCAGACACAACGCGCTGTCCTCAACTTCCCGATCAGCGGCCTGACCATGCCTTCGGGCATGATCCATGCCCACGCCCGCATCAAGGCCGCCGCAGCCCAGGTCAACGTCGATCTCGGGCTGCTCGAGGCCACGATCGCGGATGCCATCGTAGCGGCCGCCAATGAGGTCGCCGAAGGCAAGCTCGACGACCAATTCCCAATCGACGTCTACCAGACCGGCTCCGGCACGTCGACCAACATGAACCTCAACGAGGTCATCGCCAACCGGGCCACGGAGATCCTTGGCGGGGACCGGGGCAGCAAGCTGGTCCACCCCAACGACCACGTCAACATGGGCCAGTCCAGCAACGACACCATCCCCACCGCGATCCACATCGCCGCGCTGCTGGCGGTCGAAGCGGAGCTGATTCCGGCGCTGGAGCACCTGCAGGAGGAGCTGGAGAAGAAGTCGAAGGAGTTCTGGGATGTGATCAAGACCGGTCGCACCCACCTCCAGGACGCCACCCCGATCCGGCTGGGGCAGGAGTTCTTGGGCTGGGCCGGCCAAGCCGAGCGCGGCATTGCGCGCTTGCGCCACGCAGAGGATGAGCTCCGCGAGGTGGCCCTGGGCGGGACCGCGGTGGGCACCGGCGTCAACACCCACCCCGAGTTCGCCGCCCGCGTCTGCGCGAAGCTCTCCGCAGACCTAGGGGTTGAGATCCGCGAGACCACCAACCACTTCCAGGCGCAGTCCAGCCTCGACAACGCCGTCGCCGCCAGCGGCGCCCTGCGCACGGTGGCGGTGAGTCTGTACAAGATCGCCAACGACATCCGCTGGCTGGGCTCGGGGCCACGCGCCGGGCTGGGCGAGCTGGCCTTGCCGGCAGTGCAGCCGGGCAGCTCGATCATGCCCGGAAAGGTCAACCCCGTGATCTCCGAGTCAGTGACGATGGTTGCGGCCCAGGTCGTCGGCAACGACGCCGCGGTGGCTTTCGCGGGCGCCGCCGGATCGATCTTTGAACTCAACCTGATGATGCCGGTGGCGGCTCACAACCTGCTCGGCTCGATCCACCTGCTGGCGGCGGCGGCGCGCAACTTCGCCGACCAGTGCGTGGTCGGCATCCAGGACACCGGTCACGGCCCTGAGATGGTGGAGAGGGGGCTGATGCTGGCGACGGCGCTGGCCCCGGCGATCGGCTACGACGCCGCCGCAGACCTCGCCAAGACCGCCTTCAAGGAAGGCAAGACCATCCGCGAGGCGGCCCGGGAGCGTACCGGCCTCACCGAGGAAGAGCTCAATCATCTGCTCGACCCTGCAGCCATGACCGAACCCGGCGCCAACGCCGGAGGTGGCGGCTGAGGTCTCAGCGCCGACGCCCTGCTTGACACGAACAAGCGTTCGTGCATTAATAGCGAACATGAGTTCGTATGCCGATGTTCACTCAGGCGATCGCCGTTCGCGCTACTATGCGCCGCCGGTGCCCCGCAGAAAGGCAGCCCGCATCAAGATCGGCAGGATCCTGGTGGTCCTCGGCATACTCATCGTCGGCTTTGTGCAAGCAGCCTATGGGGGAGGGAGGACCGGGACCGATATCGTCACGGTGCAGCCTGGACAGACGGTCTGGAGCATTGCCGCCGATCGCTACCCCGATGACGACACTCGGGGCAGGGTTGGGGAGATCCTCCAGCTAAACCACCTCGGCGCCCAACCGATTTACGCCGGCGAACGACTGAGCGTCCCGGCTAAATAACCCGAAGCGGCAAGGACGCTCCGCCGGCTGGAGATCAAAAGGCGAGCTGCTTTGGCTAGATGGGGGATAACGAGGCCGGCCCCGATCTCGCCATAGCCGTAGCGTCGTAAATTGTATCTTTTGCGACGTTAATGGAGTGTGGCGT
>DAITAT010000004.1:0-59567 GCA_036824145.1 Candidatus Dormiibacterota bacterium | reverse complement strand
CCGGCCGACGCAACGCCCCCTTTCCCCCCGGACATCCTCCAATTATACCAAACAAACGTTCGCTATGCGACCCTACGCCCGGTCAGGCGGCCGGCTTCCTCGCGATAAAGTGGAAGACGTGCCAGTGCTTGAGTGATTTGTCGGCAGTGAGCCCGTCCTGGTCCTCTTCCTCCCACTCGACGATCTCGAAGCCCTCCAACAGCGCCAAGGCCTCGGTCTCCGATTGAATCGCAAGCTCGGTGGCGGCGATGTTCCAGGAATCGTTCGGTCCGAAGAACTGACCCGCGATCACCCCGCCCGGCCGAAGCGCCCCGAGGATCCGCCCCCACACATCGCCGAACTGCGCCCTGCCAATAAAGGGCAGCGCGAACTGGGCATTGACCAGGTCGTACAGACCGATACCAAACTCGAAGTCCTCGAACCGGCTGGCAACGAACCGCACGCCATCACGACCATCCAGGTACTTCGCGGCCGCAGGTTCCCCGTCGACCGCCACCACCTCGAAGCCCTGATCCGCGAGATAAAGGCTCTCTCCGCCGGCTCCGGAGCCCAGGTCCAGGGCCACCCCCGACACCAGGGCTGCCGCACGCACCAGCAGTCCCCGCGGCGGCTGTCCCGCGGTCAGCTCGATGAACTTCCGGGATCGCTCGTCGGCCACCCATCCTAGGGCCCCCCGCGCCCGTCAGATCGAATTGACGCCTAACTCCGGGTACTGCTAGACTCTCAACTCGCGTCTCGAGATCGCTGCCGTATTCGGCCGCGCCTTGGGAGGCGGAGCCGTGACCGACTGAGCGCGCCTCACTCGAATTCGCAGAGGGCACCGTAATCCGGTGCCGCGAGAGGGGGCCTCGAACTCACTTTAGGAATAGCTTGCCCACAATCAACCAGCTGGTCCGAAAGGGCCGCAAGCCAATCGTCAAGAAGACCAAGGCCCCCGCGCTGAAAAGCTCACCGCAGCGGCGGGGCGTTTGCGTGCGTGTCTACACCGTCACGCCGAAGAAGCCGAACTCGGCTCTTCGTAAGGTCTGTCGAGTACGCCTGACCTCCCGGATCGAGGTCACCGCCTACATCCCGGGCATCGGTCACAACCTCCAGGAGCACTCGGTCGTCCTGATTCGCGGCGGTCGCGTCAAGGACCTTCCCGGTGTTCGCTACCACGTCATCCGCGGTATCCTCGACACCTCCGGCGCCAAGAACCGCTCCCAGGGCCGTTCCAAGTACGGCGCAAAGCGCGAGAAGAAGCGCTAGATGCCACGCCGGGCACGTATCCAGCGACGCGTAATCACTCCTGACCCGGTGTACACGCACGGGGGCGTGGCAAAATTCATCAACTGCCTCATGCTGCGTGGCAAGAAGAGCACCGCCGAGCGGATCGTTTACGACTCCTTCGACATCATCAAGCAGCGCACCCGGGGTGCCGACCCGCTGGAGACGTTTGAGAACGCCCTTCGCAACGCCACCCCGATCCTGGAGGTCAAGCCCAAGCGTGTCGGCGGCGCCACCTACCAGGTGCCCGTCGAGATCCGCCCGGACCGACGCGCCGCGCTGGCCCGCCGCTGGATCATCCGCTACGCCCGGACCCGCACCGGCAAGTCGATGGCCGAGAAGCTGGCCAACGAGCTGATGGACGCCGCCAACAACGTCGGCGCCGCCGTCAAACGCAAGGAAGACACCCACAAGATGGCCGAGTCGAACAAGGCCTTCAGTCATTTCCGGTACTAGTGACCAGATCGAAAACGTTTTGAGCCAGGTAATTGAGGATTCACGGCAAGCCCCGAAGGCAGACGCCGGAGGGCAGCCAAAGAAGATGAACGTCGCAATCAAGAAGGGCAGAGCCTTCCCGCTCGAAAAGACCCGGAACATCGGGATCATGGCGCACATCGACGCCGGGAAGACCACCACCACCGAGCGCATCCTCTTCTACACCGGCCGCATCCATCGGATGGGCGAGGTGCATGAGGGCGCGGCCACGATGGACTGGATGGTCCAGGAGCAAGAGCGCGGCATCACCATCACCTCGGCCGCGACCGCCGCGGAGTGGCGCGACCACCGGATCAACATCATCGACACGCCCGGGCACGTGGATTTCACGGTCGAGGTCGAGCGCAGCCTGCGCGTCCTCGATGGCGCGGTCGCGGTGTTCGACGCGGTCAGCGGTGTCGAGCCCCAGTCGGAGACGGTCTGGCGGCAGGCCGACCGCTACGACGTGCCCCGGATCGCGTTCATCAACAAGATGGACCGCGTGGGGGCCGACTTCTTCGGCTCCCTGGAGTCGATCCGGGAGAAGCTGGGGGCCAACGCCGTCGCCATCCAGATCCCGATCGGACGCGAGTCAGGCTTCAACGGCGTCGTCGATTTGATCAACCAGCAGGCCTTCATCTACACCGACGACCTGGGCACCACCCTGGAGTCCCACGACGTCCCCGATGAGCTGAAGGACCAGGTCCACGAGTACCGCCAGAAGATGCTGGAGGCCGCCGCCGACTTCGACGACGAGATCATGCACGCGTTCCTCGAAGACCAGCCGGTGCAGACCGAACGGGTCATCGCGGCGCTTCGCAAGGGCACCCTGATGACCCAGCTGGTGCCCGTGATCTGCGGGGCGGCGCTTCGCAACCGCGGCGTCCAGCCGATGCTCGACGCCGTCGTCGATTTCCTGCCCAGCCCGCTCGACAAGCCCGCCGTTGAGGGCATCAACCCCAAGTCCGACCACGTCGAGGTCCGCGGCATCAGCGACGAGCAGCCCTTCGCGGCGCTCGCCTTCAAGGTCGCCACCGACCCGTTCGTCGGCAAGTTGACCTTCTTCCGGGTCTACTCCGGGACACTCAAGACGGGCAGCTACATCCTCAACGCCACCACTGGGAAGAAGGAGCGCATCGGGCGGCTGTTGCAGATGCATGCCAACCACCGCGAGGAGCTGGAGGAGGTCTTCGCCGGCGACATCGCCGCTGCCATCGGCCTCAAGGACACCACCACCGGCGACACCCTCACAGTCGAGAACCATCCCCTCATCCTGGAGAACATCACCTTCCCGGAGCCGGTGATCGCGGTCGCCATCGAGCCCAAGACCAAGGTCGACCAGGAGAAGATGGGCGTCGCCCTGCAGCGTCTCAGCGAGGAGGACCCCACCTTCCGGGTCCACACCGACGAGGAGACCGGCCAGACCATCATCGAGGGCATGGGCGAGCTTCACCTCGAGGTGATCGTCGACCGCATGCTGCGCGAGTTCCAGGTCGACGCCAATGTCGGCAAGCCGCAGGTCAGCTACCGCGAGACCATCCGCCTGCCCGCCAAGGGCACCGGCCGCTTCGTGCGCCAGTCAGGCGGTCGCGGCCAGTACGGTCACGCCGAGATCCAGATCGAGCCCAACGAGCCGGGCAAGGGTTTCGAGTTCATCGACAAGATCGTCGGCGGCAAGATCCCGCGCGAGTACATCCAGCCCGTGGCCAAGGGCATCGAGGAGGCGCTCCAGAACGGCATCCTCGCCGGCTTCCCCATGGTCGACGTCAGGGCCACCCTTTACGACGGCAGCTACCACGACGTCGACTCCAGCGAGATGGCGTTCACGGTGGCCGGCTCGATGGCCGTCAAGGACGCCGTCCACAAGGCCAAGCCCGTCCTGCTGGAGCCGATCATGAAGGTCGAGGTCAGCATGCCCGAGGAGTTCATGGGCGACGTCATGGGCGACCTGACGGCGCGCCGCGGACACATCCTCGGCATGGAGGGCAAGGGCAAGTCCCAGATCGTCAAGGCCAGCGTGCCTTTGGCCAGCATGTTCGGTTACGCGACCGAGCTGCGCTCGATGACACAGGGCCGGGCGAGCTACTCGATGGAGTTCGACCACTACGAAGAGGTGCCCAAGTCTGTAGCCGAAGAAATCATCGCGAAGACAAAGAGCTAAGGAGGAGTCACACAAGCTATGGGTAAGCAGAAGTTCGACCGGTCCAAGCCGCACATGAACGTCGGCACCATCGGTCATATCGACCACGGCAAGACCACGCTCACAGCCGCCATCACCAAGGTGCTGGCGCAAGCCGGCGGTGCTGAGTTCGTGCCCTTCGACAAGATCGACAACGCCCCCGAGGAGAAGGCGCGTGGGATCACAATCTCCACCGCCCACGTCGAGTACTCGACGGCCAAGCGGCACTACGCGCACGTCGACTGCCCCGGGCACGCCGACTACATCAAGAACATGATCACGGGCGCGGCCCAGATGGACGGCGCCATCCTGGTGGTGGCCGCCACCGACGGCCCCATGCCCCAGACCCGTGAGCACGTCCTCCTGGCCCGCCAGGTCAACGTGCCGTCAATGGTTGTCGCCCTGAACAAGTGCGATGCCGTTGACGACGAGGAGCTGCTGGAGCTGGTCGAGCTCGAGGTCCGTGAGCTACTCAACCGCTACGAGTTCCCCGGCGACGACACCCCGATCGTGCGCGTCAGCGCCCTCAAGGCGCTGGAGGGCGACGCCGATGCCGCCGAGGGCATCAAGAAGCTGATGGACGCCGTTGACGAGTTCATCCCCGAGCCCGTGCGCGAAATCGACAAGCCATTCCTGATGCCGATCGAGGATGTGTTCTCGATCGAAGGTCGCGGTACCGTCGTGACCGGCAGGATCGAGCGGGGCCAGGTCAAGGTCAACGAGGAGGTCGAGATCGTCGGCGTCAAGGACACCCGCAAGGTGGTCGTGACCGGCGTCGAGATGTTCCACAAGCTGCTTGACTCCGGCCAGGCCGGCGACAACGTCGGCTGCCTCCTGCGCGGTATCAAGCGTGAGGAGGTCGAGCGCGGCCAGGTTTTGGCCAAGCCGGGTTCGATCAATCCACACACCAAGTTCGAGGCCGAGATCTACGTCCTCACCAAGGAGGAGGGCGGCCGTCACACACCCTTCTTCAAGGGCTACCGGCCGCAGTTCTACATCCGCACCACGGACGTGACCGGTGAGGTCATCCTCCAGGAGGGTGTGGAGATGGTCATGCCTGGTGACAACACCAAGATGACAGTCGAGCTGATCACTCCGATCGCGGTCGAGGACGGCATGCGGTTCGCCATCCGTGAGGGTGGACGCACCGTGGGCGCGGGCGTCGTAACCGGAATCACCGCGTAGTCGGCCAGGGATCTCAGGGTAGCGGACGCAAGATGGCACAACGAATTCGAATCCGGCTGAAGGCTTACGACCACAAGGTCCTGGACTCGGCCGTGGACAAGATCGTGGACACGGCTCGGCGCACCAGCGCCTCGATCGCCGGCCCCATCCCGCTGCCCACTGAGATCAACAAGTACACCGTCATCCGGGGGCCCTTCATCGACAAGGACTCGCGCGAGCAGTTCGAGATGCGGACCCACAAGCGGATCATCGACATCCTCGACCCCAACCCCAAGGTCGTTGACGCCCTGATGCGGCTTTCGCTGCCTTCGGGCGTGAACATCGAGATCAAGCTGTGACCAAGGGCCTGGTAGCGCGCAAGGTGGGCATGACCCAGGTCTTCGACGAGCGCGGCGTTGCTGTGCCCGTGACCGTGCTCGAGGCTGGACCCTGCATCGTAGTTGGTCTGCGTACCGTCGAGAAGGACGGCTACGCCGCCACCCGCCTCGGCTTCGGTCCCATCAAGGAGAGCAAGGTGACCAAGCCGGCCGCCGGCGAGTTCAAGAAGGCCGGGGTCAAGGCCACGCGCCGGATCGTGGAGTTCCGCGGCGACCCCGCCGATGGTGTGGAAGTCGGCACCGAGCTCAAGGCCGACGTCTTTGCCGAGGGCGACAAGGTCGCGGTCGCCGGCACCTCCAAGGGCAAGGGCTTCGCGGGCGTGGTCAAGCGCCACCGCTTCGGGCGCGGCCCGGTCACCCACGGCTCGCACAACATCCGGCAGCCTGGCTCGGTGGGCTCGGTCGACGCCGCCCGCACCTGGCGCGGCGTCAAGATGGCCGGCCAGATGGGCAACATCCGCAGCACCACCCGTGGCCTGACGGTCGTGAAGGTGGACGTCGAGCGCAACCTGCTGTTGATCCTCGGCGCGGTCCCCGGGGCCAAGAACTCGATCGTCGCTGTCACGGGGAGCCTGTGATGGCCGTCACCGAGGTCGAGATCAAGGGCAAAGGCGGAAAGGCCGCCGGCAAGGTCGCCCTGGACCCGCACTTGTTCGACGCCGAGGTCAACACGGGCTTGCTGCACCAGGCTCTGATCCGCCAGCTTGCCAACGGCCGCCAGGGAAGCGCCAATACCAAGACCCGCACCGAGGTCCGCGGCGGTGGTCGCAAGCCCTACCGGCAGAAGGGCACCGGCCGCGCTCGCCAGGGCTCGATCCGCGCGCCCCAGTACGCCGGCGGCGGCATCGTCTTCGGCCCCAAGCCGCGCAGCTACGCCCAGGACATGCCCCGCAAGCAGCGCCGCCTGGCGCTTCGTTCGGCGCTCTCGTCCAAGGCCCAGGACGGCCGCCTGGTGGTGGTCGAAGCCCTCGAGTTCGACGAGCCAAAGACGCGTGAGTTCATCGGTGTGCTGGCTGACGCCGGCATCGAGGGGACGGTGCTGGTGGCGCTCGACAACCACAACCTCAACGCCGAGAAGTCGGCGCGGAACCTGGTCGGAGTCAAGGTCGTCCTAACCCGCAACCTCAACGTGCGCGACCTGCTTAACCACGAGTGGCTGCTGATGACCAAGGGCGCGGTCGACCAGGTGGGGGAGGTGCTCTTGTGAGGACGCCCTCAGAGATCATCATCAAGCCCCTGATCTCGGAGAAGAGCTACGCCGCCATGCAGTTCGGCAAATACACCTTCAACGTGCACCCGTCGGCCAACAAGATCGAGATCGCCAAGGCCGTCGAGGAAGCCTTCGACGTCAAGGTCGTTGCGGTCAACACCATCACCGTCCAGGGCAAGGAGCGGCGCCGCCGCAATGGCCACGGCTTTGATCCCAAGCGCAAGAAGGCGGTCGTCACGCTGGCCCCGGGTCAGCAGATCACGCGCCTCTTCGAGACGAGCAGCGGCTGATGGCTGTCAAGAAGTACAAGCCGACCAGTCCCGGACGCCGCTTCATGAGCGTGTCGTCCTTCGACGAGATCACCAGGGGAAAGAAGCCTGAGAAGGCCCTCATGGTCAAGCTGCCCAAGAACGCCGGGCGCAACAACAGCGGCTCGATCACCGTGCGTCACCAGGGCGGCGGTCACAAGAAGCAGTACCGGATCGTCGACTTCAAGCGCAACAAGATCGCCATTCCCGGCAAGGTCGCTGCCATCGAATACGACCCCAACCGCAGCTCGCGGCTGGCCCTGATCCACTACGCCGACGGCGAGAAGCGCTACATCCTGGCGCCGCTCGGCCTCAAGGTCGGCGACAGCGTGGAGGCCGGCCCGGAGGCCGACATCAAAACCGGCAACGCCCTGCCGATCGCCAGGATCCCGGTCGGCACCACGGTGCACAACATCGAGCTCAAGCTCGGCCGCGGCGGCCAGATGGTGCGCTCGGCCGGCGCCGCGGCGCAGCTGCTGGCCAAGGAGGGCGACTACGCCCAGGTCCGGATGCCATCGGGAGAGGTCCGCTTGGTGCCGGTGCTCTGCACCGCCACCATCGGCCAGCTCGGCAACCTCGACCACGAGAACGAGAACGTGGGCAAGGCCGGCAAGAGCCGCTGGCGTGGCAAGCGCCCCTCCGTTCGTGGCATGACCATGAACCCGTTCGACCATCCCCACGGTGGTGGTGAGGGTCGGTCCGGCGCCGGCGGCAACCCGCAGACGCCGTGGGGCAAGCCCGCGCTCGGTTATCGCACTCGGCGCAACAAGGCGACCAACAAGATGATCGTCAGGCGTCGCGGAGGCAAGCGAGGATGAGCAGGTCCACCAAGAAGGGCCCCTACTGCGAGCCCCGGCTGCTCGACAAGGTGCTGAAGCTCAACGAGACGCGCGAGAAGAAGGTCATCAAGACCTGGTCGCGTCGCTCGACCATCTTCCCCGAGTTCGTCGGCCACACCCTGGCCGTCCACGACGGGCGCAAGCACGTGCCGGTCTTCGTGACCGAGACCATGGTCGGTCACAAGCTGGGCGAGTTCGCCCCCACTCGCCGCTTCCGCGGCCACGGCCACCACACCGAGCGGAGCTCCTCGCTGAAGTAATGGAAGTCGAAGCCAAGGCTCGCTACATGCGCATCCCGCCCCGCAAGGCACGGCTGGTTGCGGCCACCGTCATCGGCATGCCCGTCAAGGACGCCCTGGTGGTGCTCGATTTCACGCCCAAGGCCGCGGCCCAGGAGATCGGCAAGGTGGTGAAGTCGGCGGCCGCCAACGCCACCAACAACTTCAGCCAGAACGAGGACGCCCTGGTCGTCAAGCGGATCATCGTCAACGAAGGCCCTACGCTGAAGCGCGGCCGGGCCCGCGCCCGGGGCATGTACTTCAGCATCTTCAAGCGCACCAGCCACATCACCGCGGTGGTTGAGGCCCAGGAGCTGCAGACGCAACGTCCGAGCCGGCGTCGTGCCGCCGCCGAGGCTCCGGCCAAGCCATCAAAGGCCGACAAGCCCAAGACTGAGGAGGCCAAGGTCGAGGAGACCAAGGTCGAGGAGCCCAAGGCCGAGAAGACCGAGAACGAGAGGGGGAACGCCTGATGGGCCAGAAAGTTCACCCCAACGCCTTCCGTCTCGGCATCTACAAGCCGTGGCAGGCGCGCTGGTACGCCGACAAGGACTACACCGCGATGCTCCTCGAGGACATGAAGATGCGCCGGTTGATCCTCAATCGCCTGCGCAACGCCGGCATCAGCAAGGTCGAGACCGAGCGCTCCGCCAACCAGGCCACCGTGGTGATCTGGACGGCCAAGCCCGGCATCGTCATCGGCAAGGGCGGCGCCAGCGTCGACCAGCTTCGCGACGACCTCGAGAAGATGACCGGCAAGAAGGTCAGGGTCACGATCCAGGAGATCAAGCACCCCGAGCTCGACGCCATGCTGGTGGCCCAGAACGTGGCTGCCCAGCTGGAGCGCCGGATCGCCTTCCGCCGCGCCGTCAAGCAGTCAGTCCTGCGCACCATGCGCGCCGGCGCTAAGGGCGTGAAGATCATGGTCTCGGGTCGCCTCGGTGGGGCTGAGATGTCGCGACGCGAGTGGGACCGCGACGGCCGGGTGCCGTTGCACACGCTGAAGGCCAATATCGACTTCGGCCAGACCGAGGCTCGGACCACCTTCGGGCGCATCGGCGTTAGCGTTTGGGTGTACCTGGGCGACTTCGACTTGACCACCCGCGAGGAGACCTTCGACGAGATCCCCGCTCGGCAGCTGCTCGACGAGCCGCGCCCGCTGACGGCGACGCCCACCAACGGCCAGGCTGCCGAGGCCGCCGCAACCCTGGCGGCTGCTGTCGCCGAGGCTGCGGCTCCCGCGGCGGAGACGCCGGCCGCGCTTGCGCCCGCGCCCGCAGCGGAAACGGCGGCCAAGCCCAAGCGGGCTGCCAGGGCCACTGCCACCAAGGCTGCGAAGCCTGAGGCCGAGGCCAAGGCCGCTGAGGCGAGGACCGCCGGGCCTAAGCCCGCCAAGGTGACCGCGGGCAAGACCAGCGGCAAGGCCGCTGTCGCCGAGGCGCCCGCCGCCGAAGTCGAGGCCAAGCCTGCCGCTGGGGCCAAGCCCAGGGCCGCGGCCAAGCTCAAGGCCGCGGCCAAGCCCAGGACGCCCGCCAAGGCCACGGCCGAGAAGCCCAGCGCGTCCAAGGCCAAGAAGAGCGGCGTCGGTGACGCCGGCAAGGACAAGGCATAGCCATGCTGCTCCCCAAGCGAGTTAAACACCGCAAGACTCACCGCGGCCGCCGCAAAGGCGTTGCCCTCCGCGGCTCCGAGATCGCCTTTGGCCAATTTGGCCTGCAGGCCGTCGAGGACTGCTACATGAGCAACCGCCAGATCGAGGCGGCCCGGCGCGCGATGACCCGCTACGTCAAGCGCGGCGGCAAGATCTGGATCCGCGTGTTCCCGGACAAGCCGATCACCAAGAAGCCCGCCGAAACCCGCATGGGCAGCGGTAAGGGCAACCCTGAAGGCTGGGTGGCGGTGATCAAGCCTGGGCGGATCCTGTTCGAGATGGGAGGAGTCACGCCCGACGTCGCCAAGGAGGCGATGCGACTGGCCGCCTACAAGCTGCCCATCAAGACCCGCTTCCTGACGCTGCAGGAAACCACCGGTCATGGGGAAGTCGTCTGATGAGGGCCGCCGCGCTCATCTCCGAACTGCGCCAGATGGAGATCGGCGACCTCGACGCCCGCCTCAAGGAGGTGCGCACCGAGCTCTTCAACCTGCGTTTCCAGGCGGCCACCGGGCAGCTCGAGAACCATCGCCAGATTCGCGCTGTTCGCCGCCAGATCGCCCAGGTGCTGACGGTGATCCAGGGGCGCCAGCTGGGGCTCGAAGAGCGAGTGCTGCAGGCTCCTGACGCCGCCGTCGCGCCGAAGGCCAAGGCCCGGATCGAGCACGGCCAGGACACCGGCGCTTCGACAACCGCGGTGGCGGAGCCCGACGCCGTGGCCGAGGACGCCGTCACCGTCAAGCCGCAGGGCAAGACCGCTGGTGTCACCGAGGAGGACTCCAAGTGACCGAGGTCAGGAACCTGCGCAAGGTGCGCGTCGGCAAGGTCGTCGGTGACGCCATGAACAAGACCGTGGTGGTCAGCGTCGTCGACCTCAAGCAGCACCCGGTCTATAAGAAGGTCGTCCGGCGCAACACCAAGCTCAAGGCCCACGACGAGCAGAACGAGTGTGGTGTGGGCGACCGCGTCCGGATCATGGAGACCCGTCCGGTCTCCAAGCAGAAGCGTTGGCGCGTGGTCGAGGTCCTGGAGAAGGCCCGATGATCCAGAAAGAGACGAGGCTGAAGGTGGCCGACAACAGTGGCGCGCGCGAGCTGCTGATCATCCGTGTGATCGGTGGCAGTCATCGCAAGTACGCCTCCGTCGGGGACGTCATCAGCGCCACCGTCAAGGTCGCCCAGCCGGGCGGCCAGGTCAAGAAGGGCGAAGTGGTTCGCGCCGTGGTCGTCCGCGTCGCCAAGGAGTACCGGCGACCCGACGGTTCGACGATCCGCTTCGACGACAACGCCGCCGTGATCCTGGGAACCCAGGGCAACCCCCGCGGGACCCGGGTCTTCGGACCGGTGGCCCGTGAGCTGCGCGAGAAGAACTACCTCAAGATCGCCTCGCTGGCGCCGGAGGTGCTCTGATGGCCACCGCCACCAAGAGCCACGGCAGCGCCAACACGGCCGGCCGCTACCTCGACATCCGTGCGGGTGACACCGTGCTGGTGATCGCGGGCAAAGACCGCGGCAAGCGTGGCGTCGTCGCTCGCACCATCCCTGCCACCGCGCGTATCGTGGTCAAGGGCGTCAACGTCCACAAGAAGCACTCCAAGGCCGGCGCCATGCGCACCAAGAGCGGCGCCACCTCCAGCGTCATGCAGGGTGGGATCGTCGACTTCGAGGCGCCCCTGAGCTACTCCAACGTGATGCTGGTCTGCCCCTCCTGCGACCGACCGACCCGGATCCGCCACGCCGTCCTACCCGACGGAAACCGGGGCCGCGTGTGCAGCCACTGCGGCGAGATCACCGAGCAGGTGACGTCGGCATGAGCGCCACGGCGACCGTGGAGACGCCCCGGCTGCGTGAGAAGTACGAGCATGAGATCGCTCCCGAGCTGCTCCAGGAGTTTGACTACAGCAACGTCATGCAGGTGCCGCGCGTCGAGAAAGTGGTGGTGAACATCGGCATCGGCGAGGCGATCACGGACGGCAAGGCGATCGACCACGCCAGCAACGATCTCCGCCTGATCACCGGTCAGCAGCCGATCGTCCTCAAGGCCAAAAGGTCGGTGGCGGCCTTCCGTCTCCGCGAGGGGATGCCGGTCGGGCTCAAGGTGACGCTGCGCGGCCCGCGCATGTGGTACTTCCTCGACAAGCTCGTGAGCGTGGCGCTGCCGCGAATCCGTGACTTCCGGGGCGTGCCCGAGAAGGCCTTTGACGGCCATGGCAACTACACCCTCGGCCTGCGCGAGCAGCTCATCTTCCCCGAGATCGACTACGACCAGATCGACAAGACCCGCGGCATGGAGATCACGATCGTGACCTCCGCCAAGACCGACGACGAGGCGATGAGTCTGCTCGCTCGACTTGGGATGCCCTTCCGGCAGAAGGAGACCGATGGCTAAGAAATCGCTGGTCGTCAAGGCCGCCCGGCCGGCTCGCTTCCCGGTGCAGCAGCATCACCGATGTGGTCTGTGCGGCCGGCCGCGGGCGTACATGCGCAAGTTCGGGATCTGCCGGATCTGCTTCCGCAAACTGGCCCAGGAAGGCCAGGTGCCGGGCGTCATGAAGTCGAGCTGGTAGAGGGAATATGGTCTCTGATCCCGTCGCCGACATGCTCACCCGGATTCGCAACGCCTCCAGGGCGGGCTATCCGACCGTGGCCGTGCCCGGCGCAAAGATGCAGCTCGAGATCGCTCGCGTGCTCAAGGAAGAGGGCTATATCCAGGGCTACAAGACCGAGACGTCGGGTCCGGGTACCCGGCTCGACATCGAGCTCAAGCCCCGAACCGATCGCGGCCGCGCCATCAACGGCCTCAAGCGGATCAGCCGCCCGGGCCTGCGCGTCTACGCCCGCAAGACCAATATCCCCCGCGTCCTGGGCGGGCTTGGCACCGTCGTCCTTTCCACTTCGCATGGCCTCATGAGCGGCCGGCAGGCTCTGAAAGAAGGCCTGGGCGGAGAGGTCGTTTGTTACATCTGGTGACCTGATGTCGCGTATTGGCAAGCTCCCAATCCCGGTGCCCGATGGGGTCGACATAGACCTCAGCGGTACCCACATGACGGTCAAGGGCGGCAAGGGCCAGCTGGAGCTGGACGTGCACCCTGAGATGGTCATCAAGATCGAGGAAGGCGTCGTCACCGTCAGCCGGCCAACGGACCAGACGCGCCATCGCGCTCTCCATGGCTTGACACGGTCGCTGATCGCCAACATGGTCGAGGGCGTCTCCAAGGGTTTCACCAAGGAGCTCGAGCTGGTGGGCGTCGGCTACCGTGCCACCAAGCAGGGCAATGACCTGCAGCTCAACGTCGGCTACTCGCACCCGGTCAAGTACACGACCCCCGAGGGGATCACGATCGAGGTCCCCGAGCCGGTGAAGATCAACGTCAGCGGCCACGACAAGGAGCTTGTCGGGCGGGTGACCTCACAGATCCGCAAGGTGCGCCCGCCGGAGCCCTACAAGGGCAAGGGCATCCATTACAAGGGCGAGCGCATCAAGCGCAAGGCCGGCAAGTCCGGTAAGGCGGTGGCGACGTGAGCAACATCACCAAGCTTCGCCGCGAGAGCCGCCTCAAGCGTCACAGGCGCGTGCGCAAGAACATCCGTGGCGAGGCGGGGCGGCCCCGGCTGTCGGTCTACCGGTCGCTCAACCACATCTCCGCCCAGGTCATCGACGACATCGCCGGGCGTACCCTGGTCGCGGCCAGTTCCTCGGAGTCGGACCTGCGCCAGGCGCAGAAGTCGAGCACAGGCCTGTCCGCTGCCGAGGCTGTGGGCAAGGCGGTGGCGCAGCGGGCTAAGGACGCAGGCATCAGGACCGTGGTCTTCGACCGCGGTGGCTACATCTACCACGGCAGGGTCAAGGCTCTCGCAGAGGCCGCCCGCTCAGCCGGACTGGAGTTCTAAGAATGGCTGACGAAGAGCAGAAGGACCAGGCGGAGCAGCCCGCCCAGCCCGTGAGTGAGGGCGAGGCGAAGCCGATCGAGGACAGCCCGCCCCAGGGCACCGAGGAGGCGACCCAGCCCGAGGCTGCCGCCGAAGCCGCGCCAACCGAGGCAGCTGACCAGGCGCCCGCCAAGGCTGAGGAGCCGGCCGGACCGATTGCCGCGTCGGTGGCCGAGACCATCCGCGCCCAGATCGCACCGCCGACGCGTCCCGCCGCACCGTCGCCCATTCCGCCTCGAGGCCCGCAGGGCGGCGGCTATGGTGGTGGCCGCCCCGGTCAGTACGGCCGCGGCCAGTTCACATACGGCCAGCAGGGCGATGAGATCAAGCCCGAGTTCATCGAGAAGGTCGTCCATCTCAACCGCGTCGCCAAGGTCGTCAAGGGTGGCCGTCGCTTCTCCTTCAGCGCCCTGGTGGTCGTCGGCGACCAGAAGGGCCGGGTCGGAGCTGGGCTCGGCAAGGCCGGTGAGGTGCCGGACGCCATCCGCAAGGGCGTCGAGGATGCCAAGAAGAACCTGATCACGGTGCCGATGTCCGGCACCACCATCCCGCACGAGCTGCGCTTCAAGTTGGGAGCCGCCAAGGTCCTGCTGAAGCCGGCGTCGCCCGGAACCGGGGTCATCTCCGGTGGCGCGATGCGGGCAGTTGTCGAACTCAGCGGGATCAAGGACATCCTGACCAAGTCGCTGGGGACCAACAACCCGATCAACACCACGCGGGCCACGATCGCGGCCCTGCTCACGCTGCGGACGCCGGAGCAGGTCGCCGAGCTCCGCGGCGTCAAGGTGCCGGGTATGGGCCGGGTCAAGACCGCCGGTAGCGACACCGCCAAGGATGCTGACCCCGAGGCACCGGCTGAGGCGCCCGCTGGTGAGTAAGGACGCCAAGGTGAGGGTCACCTACAGCAAGAGCGCGATCGGCTACTCCAAGGACCAGAAGGCAACCGTGCAGGCCCTTGGTCTCAAGCGCCTTCGCCAGACCGTGGAGCACACCGACACGCCGCAGATCCGGGGCATGATCCACAAGGTCCGTCACCTGGTCACGGCCGAGCCCTCGGGCGGAAAGGCATGAAGGCGCACGACCTTCAGCCAACCCCAGGCTCCCGCCGCCAGCGCAAGCGGATTGGTCGTGGCATCTCGGCGGGGCAGGGCAAGACCTCCGGCCGTGGCCAAAAGGGCCAGGGCTCTCGGAGCAGCGTCAATATCCCGACCAGCTTCGAGGGCGGGCAGATGCCGCTGGCCCAGCGGCTGCCCAAGTTGCGTGGATTCACGAACATCAACCGGCGCGAGTTCGCGGTCGTCAACCTCGGCAAGCTGAATCGTTTCGAAGCGGGCACTGAAGTCAACCCCGAGCTGCTGAAGGAAGTCGGCCTGGTGCGGAAGCGCCTTGGGGGGGTCAAGATCCTGGCTGCCGGCGAGCTCAAGGTGGCGCTCAAGGTCAGCGCCCACCGCATCTCAGCTGGGGCCCAGGCCCAGATCGAAAAGGCCGGTGGCTCGATTGAGCTGATCGGCCCCCAGACAGCGGACAAGACGCCGCGCCGGCACAAGAAGAAGGCGGTCAAGGCCGAAGTCGATGACGAGCCGACCAGCAAGGCCGAAAAGGGGGCTACCGCCAAGGCCGGCGCCGAGGCATCGGACGCGGAAGGCGCGACGGAAACCAATGAAGAGGCCGACGCGGCCGGCGAGGCCGAGCCTGAGGCGGACGGCGGCGAGCCCGAGTCCAGCCCCGAGGAGTGACAGCCGGAGTTGATCCAGGCTGTCAGCAACGCGTTCCGGGTCGCCGAGCTCCGGCGCAAGATTCTCTTCACGCTGGGCGCGATCATCGCCTTCCGGCTTCTCGCGCACGTCGCTGTGCCCGGGGCGGACAAGGCGGCTCTGGACCGGCTCTTTCAGTCCAACGGCCTGCTGCCCCTGATCGACCTCTTCTCGGGCGGGGGCCTTTCACGCTTCTCGATCACGGCCATGGGCGTCAACCCATACATCAACGCCAGCATCATCATGCAGCTGATGACAGTCGTCAGCGAGCGGCTGTCAGAGCTCCAAAAAGAGGGGGAGTACGGCCGTAAGAAGATCACTCAGTACACCCGCCGTCTGACCGTGGTCCTTGCCCTGGTCCAGGCTTTCGGCTTCATCAGCCTCTTCTCCAACCCCCAGGTCGGCGTGCTCAACCACCCCAGCCCCTTCACCATCGTGGTGGTCATGGCAACGCTGACCGCGGGTACCGTGCTTCTGATGTGGATCGGCGAGTTGATTACCGAGTACGGAATCGGCAACGGCATTTCGCTTGTGATCTTCGCCGGCATCGTCGGCCGCTTTGCCCCCGGCCTGGTCGGGTTCTTCAACACGGGCGGCTCCAGCCAGTTCGGCGGGGTCATCATCTTCGCCATCCTGGCCCTGCTGGTGACGATGTTCATCATCTATGTGCAGCAGGCCGAGCGCCGGATCAGGATCCAGTCAGCCCAGCGGATGGTCGGCCGCAAGATCTACCAGGGAAGGACCTCCTACCTGCCGTTGAAAGTCAACCTGGCGGGCGTGATCCCGATCATCTTCGCGCTCTCGATCATGTTCTTCCCGACCATCCTGGGCAACTTCTTCGCCAACAGCACGGGGCAGCTCGGTCAGTTCAGCCAGGCGGTGACGAAGTACTGGCAGCCGACTGGGCCCAACGTCGCCTGGGACCTGGCCTATAACGGGATCTATTTCCTCCTCATCATCGGCTTCACCTACTTCTACACTGCGGTGGTGTTCAAACCAGACGAAACCGCCGACAACCTGAAGAAGCAGGCGATCTTCATCCCCGGCATCCGGCCCGGCCGAAGCACGGCCGAGTACCTCGACAAGGTGATGACCCGGATCACCCTGGTGGGAGCGCTATTCCTGGCTTCGGTCACGGTCGTGATCCCGCTGGTGGCGGGCCAGCTTGCCTTCGGACAGGGGGCCAGCCGCAACAACGGCGTCCTCTACCTTGGCGGTACCGCCGTCCTGATCGTGGTCGGTGTCGCCCTGGACACCATGAAGCAGCTCGAGACCCAGCTCCTGATGCGCCAGTACAAGGGCTTCATAAAGTGACCTCGGCAACGCTGAGATCACTGGGGGTGCCTCGTGGCTGCGCCAATTTTCGAGGCCCGAGCAAATGAGGCTGGTGCTCTTCGGTGCGCCGGGCTCCGGCAAGGGGACCCAGGCTCCCTTCCTGACCGAGCGCTACAGGATCGCCCAGGTGAGCCCGGGGGAGACGTTGCGTGAGAACGCGCGCGAGCAGACCGAGTTGGGCAAGGTCGCCCAGACCTACATGAAGAAGGGCGAGCTGGTCCCCGACGACGTCATCATGACGCTCATCAGCGAGCGGATCAGCCGGCCCGATGCCGCCGCCGGTTTCGTCCTCGATGGCTTTCCCCGGACGCTGCCCCAGGCGGAGGCGCTGGAGCGCATGCTGATCGACCAGGCCGCCCCCCTCGATCGGCTGCTGTACCTGAAGCTCAGCGGAGAGGAGCTCGAGAAGCGCCTCGGCGGCCGCTGGACATGCCCGCAGTGCGGCCGGGTCTACAGCGAGGTCGTCCCCGAGAAGACCCGGGGCACCTGCGACGACGACGGCGTCGAACTGATCCAGCGCGACGACGACAAGCCGGAGGCGGTAAAGCGGCGGATCCAGGTCTACGTCGACAAGACCATGCCGGTGCTGGAGTACTACCGTCGCAAGGGCCTGGTGCTCGAGATAAACGGCGACCAGGGCGTCGAGGAGATCCGCGACGAGATCATGCGGGCGCTCGACGGAGGCGATTTGAAACCCCCTTTTGAATCTGCACGCCTGCAGGAGGAGCCCGCGTGATCACCATCAAGTCACAGTCCGAGTTGAGCCTGATGCGCGAGGCGGGGCGCCTGCTGGGTGACACCCTCGACCAGCTCGAGGCCGTCGTCCGTCCCGGCGTCACCACTGGCGAGATCGACGAGCTGGCCGACCGCCTGATCCGCAAGCACCGAGCCGTTCCGGGATTCCTCGGTTACAACGGCTTCCCCAAGAGCCTCTGCATCTCGATCAACGAGGAGGTCGTGCACGGCATCCCCGGCAAGCGCGAGATCCAGGACGGCGACCTGGTGTCGCTGGACTGCGGCCTGGTCCTCGATGGGCTGTGGGCCGACTCCGGCCGCACCGTGATGGTGGGAGAGGTCAGCGATGAGGCCAAGCGGCTGGTCCAGGTCACCAAGGAGTCGCTCCAGCGCGGTATTGAACAGGCGGTGCCTGGGAATCGGATTGGCGACATCTCGGCGGCCGTGCAGCAGCATGTCGAGGCCAACGGCTTCAGCGTGGTTCGCAACTTCGTCGGCCACGGGATCGGGCGCAATATGCACGAGGAGCCCCAGGTTCCCAACTTCGGCGTCGCCGGGGCGGGGCCCCTTCTCAGAGCTGGATATGCGCTTGCGATCGAGCCCATGGTGAACGCCGGAGGCCACGAGGTCCAGATGCTGCCCGATCGCTGGACGATCATCACGGCCGACGGCAGGCTTTCGGCCTATTTCGAGCACACCGTCCTGATCACGGACGATGGCCCGGTGGTGGCGACGGCGGCGTGACTTTGAGTTCGGTCCGTATTGCGGCTATAATCGATGTTCGCCTTCCTCTTGGCGATGGCTTGCGCCATGGCGCCTGAGGAGAAGGTGGTGGTTTTCGGCACCATCGTCGAGCCGCTGCCCAACGCCCTGTTTCGGGTTTCGCTCGAAAACGGGCACAAAATCCTGGCCCACGGGTCGGGGAGCGTCCGCAGTACCCATCTGCGACTCCTCGTCGGGGACCGAGTCAAGATCGAGGTTGCACCCCACGACCCCACTCGAGGGCGGATCGTGGAGCGCCTCAGGTAGCCATCAGAATTTGAAGAGAGAGTGAAAGTCAGAGCTTCCGTAAAGAAGATGTGCAAAGACTGCAAGATCATCCGGCGCCACGGCGTGGTCCGAGTGATCTGCAGCAAGGACGCCAAGCACAAGCAGGTGCAGGGCTAGCTTGGCGCGCATCGCCGGCGTCGACATCCCCCGCGACAAACGCGTGATCGTGGCCATGACGTACATCTACGGCATCGGCCCGACCACCGCGAAGCGAGTGGTGACAACCGCCAACGTGAACCCTGACACCAGGGTCAACAAGCTCACCGACGAGGAGGTCGCCCGTCTCCGCGAGGTGGTCGACAAGCAGCTCAAGGTCGAGGGCGAACTTCGCCGCGAAGTTGCTCTCAGCATCAAGCGCCTGATGGAGATCGGCACCTACCGGGGCCTGCGTCACCGCCGGGGACTGCCCGTCCGGGGCCAGCGCACTCGTACCAACGCCCGCAGCCGTCGCGGTCCCAAACGGACGGTGGGCGTTCGCAGGAAGAAGGGGAAATAGAAACTAGATGACCAAGAAAAAGAAGGTAGTCCGCACTCGCCGCCGCGAGCGCAAGAACATCGCCATCGGCCAGGCACACGTCCAGTCGACGTTCAACAACACGATCATCGCGATCACCGACGTCGAGGGGAACGTGATCTCCTGGGGCTCCGCCGGCAGCCAGGGCTTCAAGGGTTCGCGCAAGAGCACGCCCTTCGCCGCCCAGGTCACGGCGGAAGCCACCGCCAAGAAGGCCATGGAACACGGTATGAAGACCGTTGAGATCTTCGTCAAGGGCCCGGGCTCCGGTCGAGAGGCGGCGATTCGATCGCTGCAGGCGGCCGGCCTCGACATCACCGCGATCACCGATGCGACCCCGATTCCGCACAACGGCTGTCGCCCACCCAAGCGGAGGCGCGTCTAGATGGCCGGCAAGCACGGCGACCCCGTCTGCAGGCTCTGCCGCCGCGAGGGCGAGAAGCTGTTCCTCAAGGGTGAGAAGTGCTACACCAAATGCACCCTCGAGCGACGCCCGTACCCGCCCGGCCAGCACGGCCAGGCCCGCCGCCGCAAGGTCTCTGACTTCGGCGTGCAGCTGCGCGCCAAGCAGCGGGCGCGGCGCATCTACGGGGTCCTCGAGACCCAGTTCCGCAACTACTACGAGGCCGCCGCCCAGACCAAGGGCGAGACCGGCCTGGAGCTGCTCCGGCGGCTTGAACTGCGGCTCGACAATGTCGTTTACCGCGCCGGCTTCGGCAGCTCCCGGGCTGAGGCTCGCCAGCTGGTCAGCCACAGGCATTTCACCGTCAATGGCCGCCCGGCCAACGTGCCCAGCATCAAGCTTCGCGTCGGCGACGTCGTCGGAGTCCGCGCCCGCAGCAGCAGCATCGAGCCCATCGCGCGCTCACAGGAGCTGCTCAGCAACCGACCCCGGCCGCCGTGGCTGGAGAGCGAGGGGGAGCTAGCCGTCCGTGTCAGCGCTCCACCGGAGCGGACCGAGATGGAGCTCATGATCGAAGAGCACCTGATCGTCGAGTTCTACTCTCGATGACCACGAACACAACCGAAACCGACATCGCAGTCCCCGCGGCGGCCGTCAGTGCCGCCTGGACGTTGAACCCCGAGGAGGTCCCCATGTCAATGACCATCAGTGAAACCACCATCGCGGCGCCGCCCCCGGTGAACAGCACCCCTGCGGTGAAGGTCGTGGAGACCACCGACGACTACGGCAAGTTCGAGATCGAGCCCCTGGAGCCGGGATTCGGCACCACGCTCGGAAACTCGCTGCGCCGCGTCCTGCTGTCGAGCCTCGACGGCGCCGCCGTGACGTCGGTCTCGATCGACGGGGTCGCCCACGAGTTCAGCAGCATCCCCCAGGTTCGGGAGGATGTCACCGAGATCCTGATGAACCTCAAGGGTCTCAACCTGATCTCGCACAGCTCCGAGCCGGTGCGCCTGATCCTCGAGGTCAAGGGCCCCAAGCAGGTCACCGCCGCCGACATCCGCGTTCCCAGCGATGTCGAAATCGTGAATCCCGACCTCTACATCTGCTCAATCGACGACAAGTCGACCACGCTTCGGGCCGAGCTGGTGGTGGAGCGCGGCAAGGGCTATGTCCCCGCCGATCGCAACAAGAAAGAGGATCAGCCCATCGGCGTGATCCCCATCGACGCCATCTTCAGCCCCGTGGTCAAGGCCAACTTCCTGGTCGAGAAGACCCGCGTCGGCCAGGACACCGACTGGGACAAGCTGATCCTGGAGCTGTGGACCGACCGCACCATCAAGCCCGAGGACGCCGTCAGTGAGGCGGCCCGGATTTTCACCCGTCACCTCGACCTCTTCTCCAACTTCGGTGAGAGCATCCTTGCCGCCCCGGCGGAAGGGGAGAAGGCGGGCGGGCCGGCCGCTGGGCTGGCCGAGGTGCCGGTCGAGGAGCTGGAGCTGTCGGTGCGGGCGCTGAACTGTCTCAAGGCCAACGACATCACCAAGATCGGCCAGCTGCTGGGCAAGCGCGAGGACGAGCTCCTCAGCCTGCGCAACTTCGGCAAGAAGTCGCTGGACGAGATCAAGGAGAAGCTGGTCGAGCGCGGCTTCGTCCCTGCCGAAGCGATCGACAGCACCTTCGCCTAGGACGACGAGCCGCTAAGTCATGCGTCACAACAAGTCGGGCCGTAAGTTCGGGCGCACCGCCGCGCACCGGCAGGCCATGACGCGCAACCAGATCACCTCGCTGCTGCGCAGTGGGCGGATCGAGACCACCGAGGCCAAGGCCAAGGAGCTGCGGCGATGGGTGGAGCGCGTCATCACGACGGCCAAGGACGACGACCTGGCCGCGCGCCGAGCGGTGATCAAACAGATCACCGACCCCGACGTGACCGAGCGCCTTTTCACCAACCTGATGCCACGGCTCAAGGAGCGCCCGGGCGGCTACACCAGGATCATCAAGAAGGGCCCGCGCCCCGGGGACGGAGCGCCAATGGTCCTGATCGAGCTGGTGGACTAGTGACGAACGTGCGCCTGGTTCTCGAGTACGACGGCTCCGACTTCCATGGCTGGCAGGCCCAGCCGCCCGCCAGCGGACAGCGCACAGTCCAGGCTGAGGTGGAGCGCGCCATCGCCACCGTCACCGGCGAGACGCCGAAGGTGGTTGCCGCCGGCCGGACCGACGCCGGCGCCCACTCGCTCGGCCAGACCGTCAACTTTGAGCTTGGCCACGAGTTCCAACCGGAGCTGCTGCGCCGCTCGCTCAACGGCGTCCTGCCGCGCGATATCGCCGTGCTCAGCGCCGGCCCCTGCCCGGCCGCGTTTCATGCCCGCTTCTCGGCACGCCGCCGTCGCTACCGGTACCTGGTCGAGAACCGCGCCGCCCGCGCCGCCGTCCTTCGCGACCGCGCCTGGCACGTCCGCTCGACGTTGGACCTCGACTCGATGCGCACCGCCGCCCGTGACCTCGTCGGCCGCCGCGACCTGGGGGCGTTTGGGCGCGACCCCGCCGGCCGCAACGACGTGCGCAACCTGGAAGAGATCCGGATCCGAAGGCTGAGAGGGGTCGCCGCGGGACATGTCCTCGCCTTCGACCTCACCGCCGACGCCTTCCTATACGGCATGGTCCGGCGCATCGTCGGCTTCCTGGTCGAAGTCGGGCTTGGCCGGCGCGACCCGAGCGAGGCCGCCCGACTGCTCGCGGGCGAAGGCGCCGCGCTCCGCGTCGCCCCGGCCTACGGCCTGTACCAGCTGTCGGTGGAATACCCGGCGGCCGCCCTGAGGGCTGCCTAGATGAAGACTTACACCCCCAAGGCCGGCGAGCTCAAGCCCGCCTGGTACGTCGTCGACGCTGACGGCCAGACCCTTGGCCGCCTTGCCAGCAACATCGCCAAGGTGCTGAAGGGCAAGCACAAGGCCGAGTACACGCCCCATCTCAACACCGGCGATTTCATGGTTGTGATCAACGCAGAGCGCATCCACGTGACCGGCGACAAGCGGGCCAAGAAGACGTACGAGCGCTATTCCGGGTACCCCGGCGGGTTGCGCAGCCGGACCTTCGAGGAGCAGATCGCCCGGCGGCCGGAGGAGCCTCTGCGCGAGGCCGTTCGCGGGATGCTTCAGCACAACACCCTCGGCGGCGAGATGCTGAAGCGCCTCAAGGTGTACGCCGGCGCCGAGCACAAGCAGCAGGCGCAGCAGCCTCAGCCGATCAAGTTCAATGACAAAGGGGAGATCGAAGTAATTGGCAGTTGACCAGGGAATCAAGACCGTCGGCCGTCGCAAGGAGGCCGTCGCGCGAGTGCGCCTGGTCGCCGGCGAAGGCCGCGTCACTGTCAATGACCGCGAGCTGAGGGCTTACTTCGGGCGCAGCATCCTTGAGCAGGAGGTCCTCTCACCGCTGAAGGAAGTCGACTCCCTAACCACGTACGACATCGCCATTCGAGTCGTCGGCGGGGGCATGACCGGCCAGGCGGGCGCGGCCGTCCAGGGAATCGCCCGGGCGCTGATCGTGAGCAATCCCGAACTGCGAGCCGCCCTCAAGAGCGCCGGCTTCCTCACCCGCGACGCACGGGTCAAGGAGCGCAAGAAGCCGGGGCTTAAGAAAGCCCGAAAGGCCCCGCAGTACACCAAACGCTAGACCCGCAGGCGCTTAGATGCGGGTAGTAGCGCTCCCGATATGTGCCCTCGTGATCCTGGTCGGTGCCATCTTCCTGGGACAGGGTCTGGGGTTCATCCCGGGCAGCTTCATGACCGGCAGCGGCACCTGGGCGGTGATCGGCGCGGTGATGGTCGCCGGCGGTGTCGCGATCGTCATCTTCGTGGCCCGGCGGGGCAGCGCCTGAATTCGCCCGGACCCACCACAGGAAGGGGGCAAATGAGCTCCCGAGTTTAGAATCGGCGTATGTACTCAGCGCTGGCGGGGCGAGATCTGCTCTCGATCGCCGACCTCTCCCGTGACGATATCGATGCCGTGCTCGAGGAGGCGATCCAGCTGAAGGGCGCCGCCGAGGGGCCGCGCCCGCTGACAGGCAAGAGCGTGGGGATGATCTTCCAGCGCCCCAGCAATCGCACCCGAGTCTCATTTGAGGTCGCCATCGACCAGCTCGGCGGTCACGCCATCCCCATCTTCAGTGAGGAGATCCAACTGGGGCAGCGTGAGTCGGTGGGGGACATCGCCCGGATTCTCGATGGCTACCTTGACGGCATTATCGCCCGTCTCTACAACCAGGCCGACCTCGACGGGATGGCGGACCACGCGGTGGCCCCGGTGATCAATGCCATGACCGACGCCGAGCATCCCTGCCAGGTGCTGGCCGACCTGCTTACGATCCGCGAACAGGTCGGGGACGGCGCCAGGGTCACCTACATCGGCGACGGAAACAATGTCTGCAACTCATGGATCCTGGCCGCGGCCGTCCTCAGCATCGACCTGCGGCTGGTCATCCCCGAGGGCTACGAGCCCAAGCCGGCGGTGTTGAAGCGCGCCCAGGGCCTGGGGGGCAAGCCGCTCTCGACCACCCCGATCAACGTCGCCCTACAGGACACCGACGTCATCTACACCGACGTCTGGACGAGCATGGGCCAGGAGCACGAGCACGAACGGCGGCGGCGCGATTTCGGCGAGTACCAGGTCAACGCCGAGCTCTTGAAGCTGGCGCCGCCGACCGCACGGGTGATGCACTGCCTGCCCGCGCATCGAGGCGAGGAGATCACCGACGAGGTCATCGACGGCTCGCAGTCGATCGTGTTCGAGCAGGCTGAGAACCGCCTCCATGCCCAGAAGGCGCTGCTCGCCCTGATCTACGCGCCGCTGGTCGGATAGGCCGCCTTGGTTGAGACCGCCTTCCGCGACCTCGTCGTCTTTCTCCAGTCGCGCAGCTGGCGCGACGTGCTCGACATCCTGGTGGTCGCCTTCCTGGCCTATCGCCTGCTGGTCCTGATTCGCGGCACCCGCGCCGTCCAGTTGATCGCCGGCCTCAGCGTCCTCGTCTTCGTGGGGCTGACGGCCAAGGTGCTCAGGCTGCAGCTGACCTACTACATCTTCAACAACCTGGCGCCGGCACTGCTCATCGGTGTTGTCATCCTTTTCCAGCCGGAGCTGCGCCGCGCTCTCGACCGGGTGGGTCGCGTCGGCTTCCTGGGGAGGCCGCTGGCCCACTACAGCCTGCCCCTGATGGCCAAGGTCATCGACGAGGTGACCAGGGGTGCGGCGGCGCTGTCGGAGAACAGGACCGGCGCCTTGATCGTTTTCGAGCGCACCGTGGGTCTCGAGAACTACGCCCTCACCGGCGTGCGCCTCAACGCCGAGGTCAGCTCTGAGTTCATTCAGTCGATCTTTTATCCGCGCTCGCCGCTGCACGATGGCGCCGCCATCATCCGCGGCAATCAGGTGCTGGCGGCTGGCTGCCTGCTGCCGGTCACCGACGACATCACCTACGCCGACCGCATCGGCACCCGCCATCGCGCCGCGCTCGGGCTCTCGATGGAATCCGACGCCTTGATCGTGGTCGTTTCGGAAGAGACTGGCACCATCTCCGTGGTCCAGGACGGCAGCCTCCGGCGCGGGGTCGAGCCGGACGCGCTGCGGCAGATCCTGCACAACACCCTGCTGCCGCGGACCGAGGTGGGCTTCGGTTTCCCATTCGCCCGCCGCAAGACGCCCGCCGCCACGGCGCCATCTGCTGGTGACGTGGGCAAGGCCGGCGAGACCCAAGACGCACGTGATCCATCGGCCACGACCCCGCCTTCCGCGCCTGGGGCCACGCCCTACTCCACTCCGGCGCCTCACGCGCCGGCGGCCGCGGCCCCCGCTCCTGAGGGTCCCCGTTGAGGCGACTGCTGCGCAACTGGCAGCTGAAGGTGCTGGCGCTCTTCATCGCCGGCACCACCTGGTCGGTGGTGGCGTATGCCGGCAATCCCCCCAGCTCGGAAGCCTTCAGGGGAACCACGATCGAGCACGGCCAGCCGCCGATCGGGCTGGTGCTGGTCAAGGAGCCGGCGCCGGTGACGATCACGGTAAGGGGCCTCCAATCGGGCCTTGCCAACTTCCGCCGCGAGAACCTACACGCCTCTGTCGACCTCTCCGCGGGCCACAAGGGCAGCAACCTGCTGCCCCTCAAGGTGCGCGTCGACAGCCCCGACCGAAGCGTGGTCTTCAGCGCCGTCGACCCCACCAATGCGGCGGTTGTGCTCGACGTCCTGGCCACCGCCCAGCGGCGGGTCGACGTTCGCGCCACCGGGACGCCCAACAACTGCTGCGTCCTAGGCGCCAAGACGGCGACCCCGGACACCGTCACCCTGAAGGGCCCGGAGCAGCAGCTCCAGACCGCGATCGCCTTCGTCAGCATCGATGTCGCCGGCCGCGGCGCGTCAGCGCAGGTGACCGCCAATGTCCAGCTGGAGGGGCCGGATCACAAGGCGTTGACGCAGGTGAGCTCCGACCCGCTGCAGGTCAGCGTCAGCATTGAAGTCACCTCGGTCAAGCAGGACAAGCCGACCGGTATCAATCCGGTGACCACGGGGCAGCTTGCCGCCGGCTTCCAGTTGACGGACGTCCAGGTGAGTCCCAGCGTGGTCCAGGTCGAGGCCGATCCTGGCGTCCTGACCAACATTCATGTTATCGACACCGACCCCATCAACATCGCCGGCGCCACCAGCGACATCTTCGCGACTGTGTCCCTGCGCCCCCCGCCCGGCGTGGTGGTGCTGACCAAGGGCCCGTTCACGGTCCACTTCGTGATCAATCCCAGTCCACAGGTCCAGGTGACACCGAGCCCACGTCCAAGCCCGACGGCTTCGCCCTGAGCCCGGAATCGGCCAGGCGAGGCGGTCCGGGATTGTTAGACTCAGGGGTGGTAGCGCTCCCCCTTTCCGTACCCGTCATTGACATGAGGGCAGCCTGAATGTGCGGCATCATCGGCTACGTCGGCGAGAGGCAGGCCGCGCCGATAATCCTTGAGACCCTGAAGCGCCTGGAATACCGCGGCTACGACTCCGCTGGGGTCGCCGTCTTCACCGAGGGGTCGGCCACGGGCGTGGTCAAGACCGCCGGCAAGGTTGCCGACCTGGAGCGGGAGATGGCCGCCCAGCCCGAGTTGGCCGGACGGATGGGGATCGGGCACACGCGCTGGGCCACCCACGGCAAGCCCACCACCCTGAATGCCCACCCGCACTGGGATTGCGATGGCAAGATCATGGTGATCCACAACGGCATCATCGAGAACTTCGCCGAGCTCAAGAAGGAGCTCCAGCATAAGGGCCACAAGTTCCGCACCGAAACCGACACCGAGGTCGTTCCCCACCTCATCGAGGAGAGCTACCATGGCGACCTGGTCGAGGCCTGCCGGAAGGCGATCAGCCGCCTCCAGGGCGCCTACTCACTGGTGATCTTCTCTCACGACGAGCCCGACCTCCTCATCGGCGCTCGCTTCAACGCGCCCCTGATGGTGGGCCTGGGCAACAAGGAATGGTTCATCTGCTCGGACCTCACCGGCATCATCCCGTACACCAAGAAGGCGCTGGTGCTGGGCGAGGGTCAGATGGTGGCGATCTCCAAGCTGGGTCCGGTGGTGACCGACCTCAGCGGCGTCGCCGTCCAGCCGAGAGTGGTGAGGGTCAACTGGGATGTCGCCCAAGCCCAGAAGGGCGGGTACCCCCACTACATGCTCAAGGAGATCAACGAGGATGCCGAGGCGGTCCGCAACGCCGTCCGCGGTCACCTCGACGATGAGGGCAACGTCACCTTCCCAGAGTTCAACGTCAGCGACCGGAAGCTCCTCAAGTTCGATCGCATCGTCATCGTGGGGGCCGGCAGCTCGCTCACCGCGGGCACCATCGGCAAATACGTCATCGAAGATCTGGCGCGCATCCCGGTGGAGGTCGAGGGAGCGTCCGAGTTCCGGTATCGCCACCCACTGGTGGACGACAAGCTGCTGATGGTCGCGCTCTCGCAGTCGGGCGAGACGGCTGACACCATCGCCGCCATCCGTGAGGCGCGCGCCCAGGGCGCCACCGTCGTCAGCATCTGCAACGTGGTTGGCAGCTCGATGACCATGGAGTCGGACGGCGTCATCTACATGCAGTCTGGCCCCGAGATCGGGGTCTGCTCCTCGAAGACCTTCATCGGCCACCTCACCACGCTGATCATGCTGGCCATCCGGCTGGCCGCGGTGCGGCACCGGCTCAGCCCCGAGGACCTCAAGCGCCTCACCGCGGGCCTGCACCGCGACGTGCCGGCGGCGGTGGAGGCGGTCCTCAAGGGGTCGAAGGCAATCCACAAGATCGCCGGCAAGTACTGCCAGAACACCAACTTCATGTACATCGGCCGCGGCATCAACTACGCCATGGCCTACGAAGGCGCGCTGAAGATCAAAGAGATCTCCTACCTGCACGCCGAGGGCTACGCCGCCGGGGAGTTGAAGCACGGGCCGATCGCCCTGCTCGACGAGGGCTTCCCGGTGCTGGCGATCGCGACGGCGTCGCCCACCTTCGACAAGATGGTCACCAGCATCCAGGAGGTGTCCGCGCGGGGCGCGCCGGTGGTGGCGTTGGTCAACCATAAAGACAAGCGCCTTCGGGGCATCGTCGATGACCTCATCGAAGTCCCCGAGGTGGACGAGATCTTTTCGCCGATCGTCAATGCGGCCGCGCTCCAGCTCTTCGCCTATTTCGTGGCGGTGGAGCGGGGTTGCGACGTCGATCAGCCGCGCAACCTGGCCAAGTCGGTTACCGTCGAGTAGTGCCCGAATAGGGCCCGCCGGGTAGCCTTAGCCAGCCATGAAGTTGGGCATTGATGTGATCCCGGTGGCGCGCATCGTTGACGCCATCGAGAAGCACGGCGATCGATTCCTGAGCCGGGTTTACACCCCGGCTGAATTGAAGTACGCGCGTGGCAATCCAGAGAAGCTGGCGGGTCGCTGGGCGGCCAAAGAGGCGGTGCTCAAGGCGCTCGGCGGACGGGGGCGGTTCCCCCGGATGTCGGCCGTCGAGGTGCTGCCCGGACGGCGCGGTGCGCCGGAGGTCCGGCTGACGCGGGAGCCGACTCCTGACATCGCCGTCAGCATCACCCACGACTCCGGGCTGGCGATGGCGGTGGCCTCGGTGCTGGACCCCGAGGTCACACCACGGAAGCAGCCACGCCTGCCCGACGAGCTACGGCTGCCGGAGCGCCCCCAGAATGCCCACAAGGGCACCTTCGGCCAGGTGGTGGTGGTGGCAGGGTCGCTGGGCTACACCGGCGCGGCCTATCTGGCGGCCACCGCCGCCGCCCGAACCGGGGCAGGGTACGTGCGCTTGCTGGCGGCGGAAACGATCTACCCCATCCTGGCGATCAAGTGCACCGAGGTCGTGGTCACCCAGGTGCCCGAGGTGGCCCAGGGGGTGCTCGGCCACGCGGTGCTCGAGCCGCTGCTGCGCTACTGCTGGGGCGGGGACGCCTGCGTCATCGGGCCGGGCCTGGGCCGCGACTACTCGACCCGCCGGATGGTTGGCGACCTGCTCAGCCAGCTTCGCTCTCCGGCGGTGGTCGACGCCGACGCCCTCAACGCATTGGCGGAGCAGCGCAAGCTGCTCGGTCGCCTGCGTGCCTCGCTGGTCCTGACCCCACACCCCGCAGAGATGTCGCGGCTGACAGGCCTCACGGTTGAGGCCATCGAGGCCGATCGCGAAGGGGTGGCGGCGCGGTTCGCCCAGGAATGGCACCAGGTGGTGGTTCTGAAGGGCGCCCGCACGGTTATCGCCGACCCGGAAGGCAAGGTCGTCGTCAACCCCCATTCCAACCCCGCGCTCGCCTCTGCCGGCACCGGTGACGTTCTCTCGGGGATCATCGGCGGCCTCCTCGCGCAGGGCCAGCCGCCGTTTGTCGCCGCTGTCACGGGCGTTTTCCTCCATGGCGCCGCGGGCGACGAGGCCTCGTCGCGCATGGGCGACGCCGGCGTGCTCGCCTCCGACCTCTTGCCCCTGATCCCACTTGTGATTCGGCGGTTGAGACCCTTCGTCGAGCGATCTGAGAAGTGAGCAGCCCTGAGCTGCTGCGCTGGGCTGAGATCGACCTGGCGGCCGTCGGCCACAATGTCGGCCAGCTGAGAGCGCGGTTGAGCCAGGGCACCGTGCTGGCGGCGGTGGTCAAGGCTAACGGCTACGGACACGGGGCCGTGCAGGTCGCCCAGGCCGCCGTCGCGGCGGGCGCTGAATGGCTCTGCGTAGCCACTGCAGGTGAAGCCGCGGAGCTCCGCGGCGGGGGACTGAGGGCGCCGATTCTCAACATGGGACCGACGCTGCGGGGCGATGCCGAAGCTGCCGTCGCCTGGGGCATCCGGTGCTGCGTCTACGAGCGCGAGGGGATCGAGCTCCTGGCGCAAGCGGCGGCGGCTGCGGGGCGCCCGCTCGCTGTGCACCTCAAGGTCGACACTGGGATGTCGCGGCTGGGTGCGCCGCTCGGCGAGACGTTGGAGCTCGCCCGATTGATCGAGACGGCGCCATATCTTCGGCTGGAGGCCCTCTGGACGCACCTGGCCGAAGCCGACGACGCCGATTCGCCTCGCAGCGCCGCGCAGCTGGCCCGCTTCCTGGCGGAGGTCGACCTGGTGCGGCGCGCCGGCATCGAGCCTCCAATGCTTCACTGCGCCAACTCCGCGTCCGCGCTCTTGAACCCGCCGGCGCACCTCAGCCTGGTGCGCTGCGGCCTCCCCATCTACGGCTACTCCTCGACCGCCGCGCCGGTGCCGGGGCTGGAGCTAAGGCCGGTGATGACCTGGAAGTCGCGCGTGGTCGCGGTGCGGCGCCTGGCCGTAGGCGACCGGGTGGGTTACGGCGGAACATTCAGCGCCGAAGCTCCGATGGTAGCCGCGACCGTGGCGCTGGGCTATGCCGACGGGTACTCGCGCCGGCTGTCCAACCAAGGCCGGATGCTGGTGGGCAGCAGCGTCGCGCCGGTGGTGGGTCGGGTCAGCATGGATTTCGTCACCCTCGACGTTTCAGCCGTGAGTGGCGTGGCGGTTGGCGACGAAGTCGTGGTCATCGGTCGCCAGGGAAAGGCCTTCATCGGCGCCGACGAGATCGCGAGATCGCTCGACACCATCGCCTGGGAGGTTCTCGCCACCGTCGGCGCGAGGGTGATTCGGGTCCCGGTGCCCGTGGAGGCCCCCCCTTCGCCGCCTCTTGCGCGGGTCAGCGATGCCGTCTAAGACAAGGGGAGACGGGTGGCGCCGCGCTGGTCGGGTGGCGCTGCCGCAACAGCCAGGCAGGGTGCCCACCGCCGACGAGCACCTGCTCGAGCGGCAGCCGGAGCGCAGCCAGGGATTCATCCACACCGATACGTGGCGTGCCCTGCGCATCCAGGCCGAGTTCGTTGAAGGCTTCGACGCGCTGGCCGAACTGGGCCCAGCGGTGAGCGTCTTCGGCTCGGCTCGCGTTGGCGCGCGGAATCCAGACTATCGAGCCGCCCGGGCGCTGGGCCGGGCCCTCGCCACGTCGGGCCTGGCGGTCATCACAGGCGGAGGACCGGGGGTCATGGAGGCGGCCAACCGCGGCGCCAGCGAGGCCGGGGGCGTGTCGGTCGGGTGCAACATCGAGCTGCCCTTCGAGCAGGACCTCAACCGCTACGTCAACCTCGGCATCGAGTTCCGCTACTTCTTCGTCCGCAAGACGATGTTTGTGAAGTACGCCGAGGCCTTCATCATCTTCCCTGGCGGGTTGGGAACGCTCGACGAGCTCTTCGAAGCGCTTACCCTGGTGCAGACCGGCAAGATCCGGCGCTTCCCCGTGATCCTCTACGGCACCAAGTACTGGAGCGGCCTGATCGATTGGATCAGCGACCAGCTTCTCGAGCGCGAGATGATCTCAGCGCAGGATCTCGACCTCTTCCTGGTCACCGACGATATCGACCACGCGGTGAAGGTCGTCCTCGAGAACCTGCCGCGGGCCAAACAGGGCATCCCGCGCTCGCGAAACCCCTAGGGCCTGGTCCTCCGGCTCGTGACGTCGGCACTCAATGCTTTTGCATCGTTCGAAGGGCGGCCTCGAGGCGGAACATGGCTTCGGCATCGTTGAGGTCGATCGCCAGTAGCGCTGCCACCCGTCGCAGCCGGTAAATCACGCTCTGACGGTGGCGGTGGACGCGGGCCGCGGTCTTGGAGACCGACCGGTTGGTGGCGAAGTAGTGGCGCAGGGTGTCGAGCAGCAGCGGCTGGTCGGCAAGCGGCGCCAGCAGGGCCGCGTGTGATCGCGCCAGCCCCACGGGGTCCGACCGCAGCGCCGCATAGGCGTACACGCGAACGTACTCGGTGAGAGGCGCGCGCTCGGCGGGGCCCGCCTCCGCACCCAACCTTGCCGCCAACACCGCCTCCTCGACGGCCTGCCCCAGGGGAACGTCGTCGCTGGCGGAGGAGACCCCGAAGGCGACATCCTCGCCGGCCGCGGCCGCTTCAAGCGCAGGTATCAGCGGCTCGCGAGCCAGCAGCCAGACCGAGACGCCGCCGCGTTGGCCCATCACCGAGCGTGGGAAGCGGCTGCGCATGCGCCGGGTGACCCTGTCGGCCACCTGCCGCGCCGCAGCCGGGTGGGGGTGTGCGGCCGCCACTGCCAGCGCTACCTTGGGTCGCTCCACGGCGCGCGCCTCAACGATGTCGGCGCTGGCGCGACCGGCTATCAGCTCTTCGAAAAGGGCGGATTCGGTGATCACCTGGGTTCGGGCCGACTCCTCGACCTGGAGCGCGTAGGCCTCAGCGACCCGGGAACTCAGCTGGTCGATGTACTCGAAGATCTGCGCCGCCAGGGGCAGCATCAACTCCGGTGGCGCGGCGGGGCTGTCGAGGCTTACCCTCACGGTCTCATCCCAGCCCACCCGGAGGCCGATCCGAAGCGCGTGCAAGAACGGCTCCAGCGGTTCACCCTCGAGGGCCACGTTGCGGGCGATGTTCTGGACCACCGTGATCTCGCGAGGCGCCGGGGGGCGTCCGGTGGTCAGGATGCGCAGGAATATGCGGGTGGCCAGGCGGCAGCGCTGCAGCACCGGCTGACCGTATCGATTGGGGTCGCCAGCGTATCGCGCCACCTCCGAGAGGATGGCGGCCTCCATTCGCTGCGAGATCTGCGGCATCTGCGTCCGCAGCCGCCGACCGAGCTCGGCTGAGAAACCGGCGGGTGCCTGCAGTGGAGCTGGCTGAACCACTCGTGAATCTTACATATGTAAGACCCTGAGCGTAAAACTTTCTTAGTTCAAGCGCGCCCCGTCAGCGGATTGTCGCAGTAGGCTCGAGACATGTCTGACGAGATGCTTTACGAACGCCACTTCGAAAGGATGGAGCGCAACCGCTGGTTGCTGACCAAGGACGTCCCCTGGGAGCAGCTTCAACCCGAGCTCCTGCCCGAGGGGCTGCTCAAAGACCTGCGCTACATCTGCCTGACCGAGCTCTCCGCGCTCTACGCCACCGAGATGTTCATCCGGGACTTCTACGAGGACATCGACTTCTGCGCTTTTGTCTCGATCTGGTTCTACGAAGAGATGAAGCACTTCCTGACGATGAAGAAGTACATCAACAAGTGCGGCGTGCACCTGCCCGACCTCGACACCGAGCTGCCCAAGCTGCGCCTCAGTTTCGACCCTGGCCCGGCGGTGCAGACGATGACCATGCACTTCATCGGCGAGCACCGGCTGGCGCTCTGGTACAACAACTTCGCCGACAGCTTCGAAGAGCCGGTGCTGAAGAAAATCTTCCGCATCCTGGCCCAGGACGAGCTCCGCCACGGCGCGGTCTACATGACCTATCTGAACAAGGCCGCGGGCAAGGACGAGAACGTGCTGCGCGAGGCCTTGATGATGTCGCTGTGGATGTTGCGAAGCAGCACCGACAAGCCCAAGCACCCCACCACGATCACCAAGCCCTCGGTGCTGGACATGCTCGAGGACCCCGACTACCTGGTCCGCATGATCCACACCTATACGCCCAAGTACGACGAATCGGAGATGAAAGAGACCGTCTTCGCCAATCTCTCCAAGTTCGCCGGCCAGAGTATCAGGTCAGAGAAGGAGCTTCTCGGTGTGCTGCGCAGCCTCAAGGAGCCGGACCAGGAGATGGTCGGGGCGAGGCCGCTCTAAGAACCGACGCAATCCGCACTCCGTGCCCCACGCGCTGGAGGCCCGCTACGGCGTTGGCCGATCTGCCGGTGGTGCTGGGTCGGCGGGTGATCCGTCTTGCGGGGGGGCTTGGGGTGCGAAAGGCAGGGCATAGGGTTGGGTCGGCGGCTGGTACGCTGGCGCGCCCGATCCGGGATCCGCAGGCGCTGATGGAGGCGCCGGTGCCGGGGCGGCGGGCGCCGGAGCTGGCGCCATCGGCTGGTAGCCGCCGGGGTCGGAGGTCGGGAAGAGGGGGAGATCCGGGGCTGCAGCCGGGGTCGGCTTCGGCGGCGGCTCACCGGGCGACGCGTAGCGGTGGAAGGCTGATTGGTCGGGAGCGGCGGGCACCATGGGTGGGGATGGTACCGGCGCCATCGGCGCGGCCGCCGGAACTGGTGCGCCAGCGCCTGGTGGTTCGGGAGCGGCTGGCGGCGGCGGGCCGGCAGGGGCCGCCGCTGGTTCGGGAGCCGCTGGTTCGGGAGCCGCTGGGGCCGGACCACTGACGGCGGCTGCCGCCGGGGCGGCGCCCGCGTAAGTCTCCTGGGGAACCGGAGACGTAACGGACGGCGGCAGAACCGCATCGAAGTCCTCCAGCTTGGGGTCCAGGAATTGGATCACGTAGGTGCCGGCGAGGAAGTCGTGGATGGCGCGCTTGTCCTTGCCGAAGGCCACCATCAGGGCGCTGACCGGCCACAGGAAACCGAAGAAGCCCTTCATGATGTATCTGAGGAGGGCGCGGCCGAAGCCAACCGTCTTTGCCGAACGATCCACCATCCGCAGGCTCATCACCAGCTGTCCCGGGCTCCCGCCGAGGATGCTCCAGGTGCCGACGTAGTAGAAGAGAAGCAGGATCGCGATACCCGCGGAGAGCTGTGCCAGCTGCGTCAGTCGCTCAGGCGTGGAATTTGATCCGCTGAGCCCTTTCAGCTGGTCCAGGAAGGCGTTCGACTGCCCGGTTGGCGTGACGCGCTGCGCCAGCACGAGGTAGGCGATCGGTACCGTCACCACGGCCAGGATCAGGGTGTCGATGATGGTGGCGATGAGGCGGGGGAAGAAGCCGCCCGGCTGAACCACCCGACGCGTCTCTGGCTGGGACGTTGGGGCGATGGCGCTGGACGCGCTTTCCCCCGCCACCAGCAGACCGGGCGAGGTGCGCAGTGGCTGGCCGCATTTCATGCAGCGCCGCTCGGCGCCGCTATTGGCCCAGCCGCAACGCGGGCATGTGTTCTGCCAGGATTCGGCGCTCATCGGGCCACATTCTCCCCTATACCAGGGGCCAGGGCAACGACCAGTCGCTGTTGGGGGAGGGGAAGTAGCAAGGCTGCGACAAGAGCTTCACACGATCCAGCATTGCGCTGATCTCAGAAGCCGCCAAAAGGGACTCCAGGGACGCCAGGAGGCCGGGGTCGCCGTCCGAGATCGCGGCCGCCAGACGGGCGGCGGCCTCCCGATCCCGGGCCGGGACCCGGCGGCCGGCAAAATCCCAGATCACGGTCCGCAGCTTAGGCTGCGAATTGAAGGTGAGCCCGTGGTCGACTGCCCAGATGCGGCCGTCGCTATCCAACAGGCAGTGGCCGCTCTTCCTGTCGGCGTTGTTACAGATGATGTCGAAGACGGCCAGTCGCTTGAAGAAGGCCTGGTGTTCCTCCAGCAGGGTGAAGTAGTGCTGTGCCGGGTCGTGGTCGATGAAAAGCTGCAGCGAGCCCGCCCCGAGGGGACCGTCGGTCCTGACCACGGTTGGCGGCACCAGGTCCCAACCGAGCGCCTGGCTGACCTCGTAAGCCGCGACCTCGCGCTTGTACAGGGTCCGGTCGGGAAAGTCGTAGAGCGGTCGCTCCCCCTGGAGCGGTTTGTAAACCGCCAGCGGCCCCTCGTCGTCATCGTTCGCGCCCAGCCGGACCAGGAACGTGTGGTTCGACGAGTAGGGGAGCAGGCCGATGACCTGGATAGGCGACTCCAGCAGCAGGCTGGTCGCGCTTAGAAGACCGGGCTTTTTCCGTTCTTTCGGGGGCACAGGTGGCCCTCGGGATCGATGGGCAGGCCGCAGACCGGGCAGAGCGGTCGGCCGGAACCGACCAGCTCCAGGCCTTTGGCCGCGAAGGCCAGCATCTGAGCCGGCCGCACCCAGACCCGGGCGGTCGCCAGCTTTTCCGGGTCGGCCTCCTCGTCATCCTCCTCCGACGATTCCTGGGCCACGATCACGATCATCTTGCGGTCGGGGTCCAGCCCCAGCCCCAGCTGCCCTGCCCGCCAATCCGGCTGCACCGGCTGGCCGAGCTCGGCTGGCCCTTCTTCGGGGCCGACTTCCTCACCCTGGAGGACTTCGACGGCCCGCTCCGCCAGGGCCTGGACCTGGGTCTTCTCGACCAGCATCGTCAGAGCGCGATAGCCGTCACGCGCCTCGATGTAGAAGGCCCGATGTCCCGGCTCCCCGATCACGCCGACGGCCAGCGTCTCGACCGGGTCGAACTCGACGTCGTGTCCCATTGCAGGCTAAATCTAGACGACTCGGCGGCGCCGGCGCGGCGGCACCAGGTCCTGGAGACCGCCGGTCTCATTGAGGTGCACCAGCGCGGGAGCCCGCCCGCCCAGTACGATCGCGGTCACCGAGACCGGGCTTATGACGAGGCGCTGAAAGAGGTCGAGGTGGATCCCAACCAGGTGGGCAACGGCGAACTTGATCATGTCGCTGTGAGAGAACACCGCAACGCAGTCCTTGGGATGGCCGTTGGCGATGGTCTCGAGGCTGCCGACGATCCGCGCTTGCGCTTCCCGGACTGCCTCGCCTTCCGGGAAGCGCGCGTCCGCCGGTCGCGTCTGGACGCGTTTCCAGAGGTCGGTCTTGCGCAGATGCTTGAACTCCTGGCCTGACCACTCGCCGTAGTCAACCTCGGAAAGGCCGCCATCCTGGTGCACCGACAATCCGCGGTCGGCTGCCAGCGCCGCGGCTGTCTCAAGCGCTCGGTCGAGCGGGCTGGAGTAGATATCCACGATCGGAACGCCACGGAGGCGATCGACCAATCCCAGCGCCTGGTCGCGGCCCAGCGGGCTGAGGTGGACGCCAGCGGTGCGCCCGACGAGCTCCTTGTTGGTGAGGTCGGTCATGGCATGCCGAATGAGGAGCAAAAGCACAGCGCAAGGCTACCCCGCCGCAAACCACTCGGGCCGTAGACTTTGGTCGTGGCCCGCGAGAAACTGACCCGCGCCGAGCAACGCTACAACTATGGTCTCGCCATCGCGGCGGTGGCGATCGTGGTGCTACTGGTCATCGTCTCCCCCCAGGTCACGGTCGAAGGCACCGACGTCCCGGTGCTCGTGCTGGCGCTCCTGGTAGGCTCGTTCCTTTTCGGCCTGGGGCAGATGATCATCGGTATCAGCAGACGTCGCCGTTACATTCGATCCCTGGCCGATACGGAGGAGTCCACGTCACCTTAGGCTGATCCAGGGCAGCCTTGAGATGGGGGTTTCGTCGGTGGTGGTGAGGGTATAACCGAACCGGCTCGTCGCGATCGCGAAGAGTCAAATTTGACTGGACAAAAACCAAGGAGTACATAACAAGACATGGCCAAAGCAGTTGGAATAGACCTCGGAACCACCAACTCCGTGGTCGCCGTCATGGAAGGCGGCGAGGCGGTCGTTATCCCAAACTCAGAAGGAGGTAGGACAACGCCGTCGGTGGTGGCATTCGCCAAGGGCGGCGAGCGCCTCGTTGGTACGCTGGCCAGGCGCCAGGCGGCCGTCAATCCCGAGAACACCGTCTACTCCATCAAGCGCTTCATGGGCCGTCGCTTCTCGGAGGTCGACTCCGAGCGCAAGATCGTGCCCTATAAGGTCATAGCCGGCAAGGACGACCGGGCGGAGGTCGAGGTCGCGGGTGAGCGGTTCACGCCTGAGCAGATCTCGGCGATCGTGCTCCAGAAGCTCAAGGCCGACGCCGAAGCCTACCTGGGCACCGCCGTCAAGGACGCCGTGATCACCGTCCCGGCGTACTTCAACGACGCGCAGCGCCAGGCCACCAAGAACGCCGGCGAGATCGCCGGCCTCAACGTTATCCGGATCATCAACGAGCCCACCGCGGCCTCGCTGGCCTACGGCCTGGACAAGAAGGCCAACGAGAAGATCCTCGTCTTCGACCTCGGGGGCGGCACCTTCGACGTTTCCGTGCTGGAGGTTGGCGAGGGCGTCTTCGAGGTCAAGTCCACCAATGGCGACACCCACCTCGGCGGCGACGACTACGATCGCCGCGTCGTTGACTGGGTCGCCGACGAGTTCAAGAAGGACCAGGGCATCGACCTGCGCACCGATCGTCAGGCGCTCCAGCGGCTCACCGAGGCTGCCGAGAAGGCCAAGGTCGAGCTCAGTTCGAGGCAGGAGACCGACATCAACCTGCCCTTTGTGACCGCTGACGCCTCGGGACCGAAGCACCTCGACATGAAGCTCACCCGCGCCAAGTTCGAGCAGCTGACCGACGATTTGACGGCCCGCTGCAAGAGCCCCTTCGAGGCGGCCCTGAAAGACGCCGGCCTGAAGGCGGCAGACATCGACGAGGTCATCCTTGTCGGCGGCTCGACCCGGATGCCGGTGATCCAGGAGCTGGTCAAGAGCTTCACCGGCAAGGATCCCCACCGGGGGGTCAACCCCGACGAGGTCGTGGCCATGGGCGCCGCCATCCAGGCGGGCGTGCTGCAGGGCGACGTCAAGGACGTGCTCCTGCTCGACGTCACGCCGCTCAGCCTCGGCATCATGACCGAGGGCGCAGTCAACACCGTGATGATCTCGCGCAATACCACCATCCCAACCAGTAAGACGGAGACCTTCTCGACGGCGTCCGACAACCAGCCGAGCGTGGAGATTGTCGTGCTGCAGGGCGAACGGCCGCTGGCCAAGGACAACAAGGAGTTGGGCAAGTTCACGCTGGACGGCATCCCGCCGGCGCCACGTGGCATGCCCCAGGTGGAAGTCGCCTTCGACATCGACGCCAACGGCATCATCAACGTCCACGCCAAGGACCGGGCCACCGGCAAGGAGCAAAAGGTCACCATCACGGGCTCGACCACGCTCGACAAGGGCGAGGTCGACAAGATGGTCAAGGAGGCCGAGATCAACGCCGCCGAGGATGCCAAGAAGCGCGAGGAGATCGAGGCCCACAACCAACTCGACGGCCTGATCTACCAGGTCGAGAAGTTCCTCCGCGAGAACGCCGACAAGCTGCCCGAGGACGCCAAGTCCGAAGTCGAGGGCAAGCTGCCCTCAGCCAAGGAAGCGCTCGAGAGCAACGACACCACCCGGATGCAGGAGGCGTACAAGGACCTCGCTGAGCCGTACCAGAAGATGGGCACGGCGATGCACGAGCAGGCAGCCGCGGCCGAGAGCGCCAACGGTGCGTCGAGTGACGGCGCCGGAGACGACGGCAAGGCGCCGGAGGGCGAGGTTGTGGACGCGGAGTTCAAAGAGGTCTAAGAGGGCTGGCCAGCCTCTGCCCGGGGTTTTGCGGGTCCTGGGGTGGGTAAACCTGAAGCAACATGAGAATGGATCGCTTCACGGAAAAATCGCAGGAGGCTCTCCAGGCAGCCCAGGAGCTGGCCGAAGGTCTGCAGCAGCAGGCCATCGAGCCGGAGCACCTGTTGCTCGCCCTGGTCGAGCAACCTGAGGGCATCGTTCGACCGGTCCTCCAGAAACTGGAGGCTCGACCCGACGAAGTTGCCGGCGCGCTCCGAGAAGAATTGGGCAAGAAGCCCAAGATCGCTGGGGTGTCTGAGCAAGCCTTCGTCTCGAGCGACCTCAAGAAGGTGCTCGATGCGGCCTTCTCTGAGATGCAGAAGCTCAAGGACGAGTACGTCTCCACCGAACATCTGCTCCTCGGCTTGCTGGCCGGCAAGTGCCGCGCCGCTGCCATCCTCGCTGACGCCGGGGTTAGCCACGACGCCGTCTACAAGGCGCTGGCGGAGCTCCGTGGCAGCCAGCGGGTTACCGATCCCAACCCCGAGGGCAAGTACCAGGTCCTCGACAAGTACACCCGCGACCTGACCGCGCTCGCACGCCAGGGCAAACTGGACCCCGTCATCGGCCGCGACGAGGAGATCCGTCGCGTGATCCAGGTGCTGTCCCGGCGCACCAAGAACAACCCCGTCCTCATCGGTGAGCCGGGCGTTGGCAAGACCGCCATCGCTGAAGGGCTGGCCCAGCGCATCGCCAGCGGTGACGTGCCGTCCACGCTCAAGGACAAGCGCGTGGTCGCGCTCGACCTCGGGTCGCTGATCGCCGGCGCCAAGTTTCGCGGCGAGTTCGAAGATAGGCTCAAGGCCCTCATCAAGGAGGTCGAATCGGCAGCCGGCGAGGTCATCCTCTTCATCGACGAGCTGCACACGCTGGTCGGGGCGGGTGCCGCCGAAGGCGCCATGGACGCCTCCAACATGCTCAAGCCGGCGCTGGCGCGCGGCGAACTGCGCGCGATTGGGGCCACCACGCTCGACGAATACCGCAAGCACATCGAGAAAGACGCCGCCCTCGAGCGGCGCTTCCAGCCGGTCGTCGTGGAGCAGCCGACGGTGGAGGACACCATCTCCATTCTGCGCGGGCTGAAGGAACGCTACGAGGTCTACCACGGGATCAAGATCAAGGACTCCGCCCTGGTGGCGGCCGCCATCCTCTCCAACCGCTATATCACCGACCGCTTCCTGCCCGACAAGGCCATCGACCTCATGGATGAGGCCGCCAGCAAGCTGCGCATCGAGATCGACTCCATGCCCGCGGAGCTGGACGAGGTGGGTCGCCAGATTTCCCAGCTGGAGATCGAGAAGCAGGCGCTCAAGAAAGAGAAGGACGCCGCCTCCAAGACCCGGCTCCAGAACCTGGAGAAGGAGCTCGCCGCGCTTAACGAGAAATCCCAGAGCCTGAAGGCGCACTGGGAGCAGGAGAAGGCGATCATCGAGAAGCTGCGCGGCATCAAGGCCCAGATCGAGGGGACCAAGGCCGAGGCCGAGCGCGCCGAGCGAGCCGCCGACTTCGGAGCCGCCGCCGAGCTCAAGTACGGCCGCCTCACCCAGCTGGAAAACGAGTTGGCGGAGCAGACCCAGAAGCTCATCGAGCTTCAGTCGGAACGGAAGATGCTGAAGGAGGAGGTCGACGATGAGGACATCTCCGAGATCGTCTCCCGTTGGACCGGCGTGCCCGTCTCCCGGATGCTCGAGAGCGAAATGCAGAAACTGCTCCGCATGGAGGAGCGCCTGCACGACCGCGTCATCGGCCAGGACGAGGCGATCGCCGCCGTGGCCAACGCCGTCAGGCGGGGCAGGGCCGGCCTGTCCGACCCCAACCGCCCCGTGGGCTCCTTCATATTCCTGGGCCCAACCGGCGTCGGCAAGACCGAGCTGGCACGGGCGCTGGCCGAGTTCCTCTTCGACGACGAGGCGGCCATCGTTCGCCTCGACATGTCGGAGTACATGGAGAAGCACAACGTCTCGCGACTGGTCGGGGCGCCGCCCGGCTACGTCGGCTACGACGAAGGCGGGCAGCTGACCGAAGCCGTCCGACGGCGCCCCTACTCTGTGGTGCTGTTCGACGAGATCGAGAAAGCCCACCCCGACGTCTTCAACGTGCTCTTGCAGATCCTCGAGGACGGCCGGCTCACCGACGGCCAGGGCCGCACTGTCGACTTCAAGAACACCATCGTCGTGATGACCAGCAACATCGGATCGCACCTGATCCAGGAGCTGAGATCGGACGAGGCCGGGACGCGCGACGCGGTGATGGAGGCGCTGCGGCAGAACTTCCGCCCCGAGTTCCTCAACCGTGTCGACGACGTCATCATCTTCCACTCCCTCTCCAAGGAGCAGCTCCGCGGCATCGTCGAGATCCAACTTGATGGCCTACGGCGGCGTCTCGCCGATCGCAACCTCCAGCTCGCGGTGACCGATGAAGCCAAGGACCGGCTCGCCGAAGAGGGCTATGACCCGGTCTACGGAGCGCGCCCGCTGAAGCGGACCGTCCAGCGCCTGCTCCAGGACCCGCTGGCGATGCGGATCCTTGAAGGCGAGTTCCACGAGGGCGACACCATCAAGGTCGACGCCAAGGGGAACGAGTTGGTGCTTGCGCGCGTGTCCGGACCGGCAGCGGTGCCGGCCGAGCCCGAACCCGCCCCCGCCTAAGGCGCCGGGTCTTCTTCCTCACCCGGCCCGACTCAGGGCCTTGATATTTCGGCGTGCCTCTGTAAGGATTTAGGGATGCCTCAACTTGCAACCAAGCGGACCGACGGCATGGAGGATTCGCGCGCCGCCCAGGACTACGTCAAGGCGATCTACAAACTGCAGGCGGAGGTAGGCAGTGCCACCACCCTGGCGCTGGCTCTCAGGCTGCGGGTCAAGCCCGCGTCCGTCACCGAAATGGTCAAGCGCCTGGCCGACGACCCCGGCGGTCCGTTCTTGACCCACACGCCGTACCACGGCGTCGCCCTCACCGCCCGCGGTGAGGCCCTGGCGCTCGAGATGATCCGCCACCATCGCCTCATCGAGCTGTTCCTGACCGAGCACCTGGGGATGCCCTGGGAGGAGGTGCACGCCGAGGCCGATCGCCTCGAGCATGTCATTTCCGAGCGGCTGGAGGAGCTGATCGCGGCCAAACTGGGGCAGCCCCTCCACGACCCCCACGGGGACCCCATCCCGGCCCGCGACCTGACCATCGATGTGCCCGATGACGTTCCTGTCGGCGCGATGGGGGAAGGGGAAGCGGGTGTCGTCAGCCGCGTCCCGGACGGCGACCCGGCGCTACTCCAGTATCTCCGCGGCTTGCATCTGGTCCCGGGCACCCGCCTCTCGGTGGCGTCGAAAGCGCCGTTCGGGGGAGTTGTCACGATCCGGCTCGGTCGCGATCTTCACCCTCTCGGCGCAGAGGTAGCGCAGATGGTGCGGGTCACCGTGGACAGGGTGGCTTAAAGGATGGCCGACGCCGTGGCCGCCGAGGTCCTGACCCCCGAGGACCTGCGGCGATCCGGCGACCGCCATCGAGTCGTCGAGGCTCGGCGCCAGCACCGGCGCTTCGGGCTACTGTGGCTGCTCGTCGGACCCGGGATCCTGGTCATGCTGGGCGAGAACGACGGGCCCAGCATGCTCTCGTACGCCGCCAGCGGGGCAACTTACGGTATCGGCTTCTTCCTGCCCTTCATCGTCGTAACCTTCATGGCCGCGATCGTGGTCCAGGAGATGGCCATGCGGGTGGGGTCCGTCACCCACCGTGGCTTCGGAGAGCTGGTCTTCCAGCGCTTCGGGCCTTTCTGGGGCTGGGTTTCAGCCGCCGATCTCGGTGTCACCAACCTGGTCACGCTGATCACCGAGCTGATCGCGGTGCGGGTCGGGATGTCCTTCTTTGGGATCCCACCCATCGTGGCGGTCGTGGCGGGTCTTGGCCTGGTCGTCTTCAGCGTCGCTGGCGGCCGCTACTGGAGATGGGAGCGGGTGGCGCTCGGCCTGGCCGGGTTCAACCTCCTCTTCCTGGTGGCGGCAGTCTTCAGCCACCCCGACCCCGGCGCGATCGCGAGGGCCTTCGCCACCTGGCAGCCCCTGCCCAGTGGCTCCTTGCAGCTCTTCCTTCTGCTCCTCGCTTCAAACATCGGTGCCACCGTCACCCCCTGGATGGTGTTCTTCCAGCAGAGCGCCTCGGTCGACAAGGGCATGACACCTCGTGACATCCCCCAGGGCAGGATTGACACCGCCCTTGGGGGAGTGCTCGCCGCCATCACCGCTTGCGCCACGCTGGTGGTGGCCGCTGCGCTCTTCGCCCACCACGTCGATGTCAGCCACCTCCAGGGCGGGGCCGGCTTCGCCGAGGCGCTCCGGCCCATCAGCGGCTACCCGGTGGCGGCGATCTTCTCGCTGGGACTGATCGAGGCGGGTGCTCTGGCGACGATGACGATTTCCGCGAGCACCGCCTACGCCTTCGGGGAGGCCCTCGCCGGTCCTCACAGCTTTAACCGCAAGCTGGCCGAAGCGCCCAGTTTCTACGCGCTCAATTTCGGAGTCGCGCTGATGGCTGCGGCGATCGTGCTCATTCCCGGCGCACCGCTGCTTTCGATCACGCTCAACGCCAACCTGCTGGCGGTGGTCCTGATGCCGGCCGCGCTCATCTTCCTCCTGATGCTGGCCAACGATCGCGAGCTCATGGGCCCTCAGGCCAATCCCCGGCTGCTCAACGTCGCCGGCCTTGTTGTCGCCTTCCTGGTTGGCCTGGCGGGAACGTCCTACGCCGCCGTCGCCTTCGTCAACACCGTTACGGGGCACCCGGGAGGTTGAACACGGACGTCCACCGCCAACACATTTACATCGGCGAGCCCGACGAGGACCTCATCGAATCGTTGGAGCCAGACCAGCTCGTCAGGGTCATGAACCTGCCTGTCGCGCGCCGACAGATGAGTCGAGCCCTGTCGGTTGGACTCTGGGGGCTTCGTGTGTTCCTGTTCGGCGTCGCCGGGCTGGTGGTCTACGTATTCTTTGCCGGCGTCACCCGAGGGGTTGGCTGACGACCTGCGCCGACAGCGCTCATCTCAGCTCGCCTTCCCGTTTCCCGAATCGGCGCCCAGCGTGATCACCGTGCGCAGCTGCTCGCCCTTGCGCATGGCGTCAAAAGCTTCGTTGATCCGCAGCAGCGGCAGTGTCTGGGTGACCAGTTTCTGCAGGTCGATGCGGCCCTGGCGGTTCAGCTCCAGGATCATGGGGAAATCACGGGCCGGCCTGGCCGAACCGTAGAACGAGCCGTGGACCTGCTTCTCGCCGACGATCATGAAGAAGGTGTTGACGAAAAGCTCGGCGTCCACCGGGGGCATCCCGACCAGGATGGTGCGCCCGCCGGCGCGGGTCATGTCGTAGGCCTGGCGTTGCAGGGGAACGCTGCCCACCGCTTCGAAGGCGGCGTCCGCGCCGTGACCATCGGTGAGGGCCTTGACCGCATCGACGGCGCCGTCGCCCGCCTCGAGAGCGTCGGTGGCGCCGAACTCGATCGCGGCCTTGCGCCGGGTCTCGACCGGGTCGACGGCGATGATGGTGCTCGCTCCCGCGACTTTCGCACCCTGGATGATGCTGAGCCCGACGCCGCCGCATCCGATCACGACGACACGCTCACCCGGCTCCACCTTGGCGGTATGGATGGCGGCCCCGATGCCGGTGGTGACACCGCAGCCCACCAGGGCGGCGATCTCAAAGGGGGTCTCCGGCGGGATGGCGACGACAGCGGTCTCCCGCAGAACGGTGCTCTCCGCAAAGGTCGCCGCGTTGAGCCCGTGGTAGATCGTCTCGCCACCGATGCGCATGCGCGAGGTGCCGTCGTCCATCTTGCCGAAGGCCGCCAACCCGCTCTGGCAAAGCTGCGGCTGGCCCCGCAGGCAGAAGAAGCATTTCTCGCAGGTGGCGACCCAGGACACGATCACGTGGTCGCCCTCCTTGACGCGGCTGACGCCGGGTCCCACCGCCTCGACGATGCCGGCCCCCTCGTGGCCCGCGACCATCGGCATCATGAACGGGATAACGCCCTCGATGACGGATAGGTCGGAGTGGCAGACGCTGCTCGCCTGCATGCGGACGCGTACCTCGCCCGCGTGCGGTTCGTCGATCTCGACATCGGTGACGTCGAGCGGCTCATTGAGGTTGTGTAGGACGGCAGCACGCATCAGGGGTTCCTCCTTGGTCTTGCGGGTGAGCCGGCCGCGGCCGGTCACGGGACGCCGGCGTCGATGGCGGTGCGTCGCACCCAACTGTAGTCGGGCCGGTTAAGGCGGTGGGGTCGCCGAGACGCGATAGACATCGGCGACCACAACCGGTGCCGACCAGGGCCACGGTCCGGTCTGCCTCTCATCGAACAGCAGGCTTGTCCCGCCGGGAGGCCGGTTCCACGGCGGTGCGACGACCACGTCGCCGGGCTGCGCCCCCGTGAAGGCGTCGCCGGTGTCGGCCTGACGCAGGCCGAGCTTGGCCAGCTTGCTCTCAAGGGTCCCCTGGGGATCGGGTTTGAGTGCGGTGAGGGCCTGGATGTAGGGTTGGTCGAGATCGCGCGAGAGAACTGCGAGGTGACCGCCGGAGGTGGCGTGGGCGCGCAGGACCGCGTCAGCGACACCGGCATCGAATAACTTCTCGGCGCGTAGCGGGTACGTGATGTAGAGGTCACCAAAGTAAAGGGCGGCTTGGAGCAGAGCCACCCCTGCCAGGATGCGGGCGGCGCGTGGCCGCCGTCCCAGGATTGGCAGGAGCTCGGACCAGCCGTAAGCCCCCAGGAGGAGGACGAAAGGGATCATCGTCGCGGTGCGCGGCGCGTGAGGAATTCCCTCGCGGGTCAAGTCTGCGGGAATTGGAGCCAGCAGGAGTCCCACCACAGCGAAGCGAGCCAAAGCCTCCTGCCTCCGGCGCCAGCACACCGCCACGCCCAGGGCTATGGCCGGAACGCTGGCCAGCATCAAGACACCGCCGACCCCGGTGCCCTGCCGCATGTTGAGGTCGCCGATAAAGAGCAGGAAAAGAGGGCCAAAGTGGGTTAGAAAGTTGCCGGTGAAACCAAGCAGCTCGTCAGCGGGTGAGGCGCTGTCGCTGAAGATCGAGATGCTGCTGAAGCGGTCGGTGAGGGCGCCCGGATGGCCGATCATCCAAAGCCCCAGCAACCCGTAGGCCGGAATGGCCGGCAGCAGCGAGAGCCACCAGCCCGCGGCACGTGGTCGTGGCAGATGGATCAACACCAGCCCGCCCACCAGTATTGCCACCTCGAGCCTGCCGGTGGCGTAGCCGAAGACCGCCAGCGCCAGGGCGCACCCACCGGCCAAAAACCATTTTGGTCCGCCACCCGTCTCGGCTCGGACGAGGCAGTAGACCGCCGCCGTCACGCACAGGGTCTGGGTGACGGTGTCGACCGCGAAGCGGCTCTCCATCACCAGCCACGGCATCCCGGCGGCGGTGAGTAGGGTCAGGGTTGCCACCGCTCGTGAGCCGGTGAGGCGGTGAGCTGTCAGCGCGGCCAATGCGCAAATGCCGAGTCCGCAAAACGCCGCGGGCAGCCTCACAACGTATGCCGTCAGTGGGAGCACCCGGGTCAGCGGCGCCAACAGGTAGTAGTAGATCGGGCTGTGCCAGTCGTGGAAGGCCTCGAAGTACAGCGGGAACGACCTCCCGTACTCGTCGACGCCGGAGTGCCCGATGGCCCAGGCGTTGTAAGCGCTGGAGGCCTCATCGGCTGACATGGTGGCTGGCGCGCGGGCCAGACCAGCGAGGTAGATCGCCAGCACCAGCACCACGGATCCCGCCAGGACCCACCCCCAGGTCGTTTTGATCCCGGTCAGCGACGGGACCGTTGGTGACTCGCTTCAGCGGCCGCCGCGGCCTCAGTGCTCCAACCAACCGTGAGGAGAAAGGCGCAGTCCTCGCTGGCGTCGATCGAGTGCTTCACGCCTGCTTCCAGGCTGGCTGCCTTCTGCGGCCCCATCTCCAACACTCGCTGACTCACCTCCAGCTGGAAGCTGCCAACCAGGCCGAGGATCGCCACCGGCGCCTGGCTCTGATGCTCCTCCATGCGAGTCCCCGCCTTGGCGCCCGTAAGCATGAGGTGGAGGTGGGGTAGTTTGACCAGGGTCTTCGAACTCCGCCCGGTCGCCGAGCCTTGGGCCTCGGCGATCAAGGTTGCCGCCTCGGAAGCGAGGTCAAAGTGGCCAACCTCCTGGAGCAGGTGTTGAGCCTCTCGGCGAGCGGTTGCCGTGGTCTTCCCGAGCGGTCGGGAGCGGGCGCCCTCCAAATCGCGCTCGCTGAGACCGTCGGCATCCAGGGTTCTATCACTCATCTCAGGTTCCTCCCGTAAAGCCCGCGGGGGCGGGCGCCATCCGAGCGTAACCCTGCCGACCGCTCGACGTCGCTGGCGCCGAGTCACCTCGAAATAGGGACCAACGACTCTAACCTGGGCAGGCGAGCTGGACCAGCCTTTCCTTGGAGCAGGCATGAAGGTACTCGCGACACCAGCAAGGAGGACCCGGGATGCCCGTAGCTGCCCGGTCATGGTCGTCCGCTGAGATGGGCATGGCAGAAGGACCAATCCTGCTGGCAACTGACGGGTCCCCGGACGCCCATCTCGCAGCCACGGCGGCGGTGACTCTGGCCTCCGGCTGGGGTCGCCCGCTGCACGTGGCTCACGCCTGGGATCAGCCGCGTCTGGTCGCGGGAGAAATCGTGCCCTCGGACTTCCTTGAGCGACTGCAACACGACGCCAACGACCTGCTGGACACCGAGATCGCCGCAATCGAGAAAAGGGGCGGCTCAGTTGCCGAGCGTCACGTCCTGCTCGGATCGCCGGGGGACGCCATCGTTGATGTCGCGGCCGAGATCAAGGCAGGCCTGATCGTGGTTGGCAGCCGCGGTCTCGGCGGCTTCAAGCGGCTCCTCATGGGGAGCGTTTCCGAAGCGACCGTGCACCACTCGGCGTGCCCGGTGCTGGTCGTACGAGGAGGCTCACATGCCTGGCCGCCGGATGCCGTGCTTGTCGGCGACGATGGCTCTGAGTCGGCCGAGCGCGCCGTCGACGTTGCCTGTGAGATCGCAAAGCTGACGGGCGCTTCTCTGAGCTTGCAGCGCGTGCTGCCCGAAAAGCTGGCACGGGTCGCTTCGCCGAGCGACGTGCGCCGGCTGTCCGACGCGCACAAGTTTGCGGAGCGGAAGCTCAAGGAGCATGCGGCCAGGCTTCGACCGAAACTTGGGTACACAGCGGCAGTTGAGGTCGCCACCGGGGAGCCGGCCACCGCGCTGGTCGATAAGGTGGCGCTCGACGGCCTCTCCACCCTGGTTTGCGTTGGCAGCCGGGGCCTGGGCCTGCTGAAGCGGTCCACCCTGGGCAGCGTCTCCAGCAAGGTGCTGCGGGCCGCCCCGGGACCTGTACTCGTATGCCGCTAGGGTGAAAGGACAGAAGAGGTCAACGATCGAGTCAAAGAAGTCTGCTCAAGGAGACAAGCGATGAACGCTCTCGTTTACCACGGCCCTGGCAACCGCTCCTGGGACGCTGTCCCAGATCCTGTGATCCAGGCTCCCACCGACGTGATCGTGAGAGTCGACACCGCGACGATTTGCGGAACCGACCTCCACATCCTCAAGGGGGACGTCCCCGAATGCGAGCCCGGAACCGTTCTGGGGCACGAGGCGGTCGGCACCATCGTCGAGGTCGGATCCGCCGTCACCAGCTTCCAGATCGGCAATAAAGTCCTGGTCCCCTGCGTGACCGCCTGCGGGCGCTGCCGGTTCTGCAAACAGAGCCGCTACGGGCAATGCTCTGGGGGCGGAGGCTGGATCTTCGGCCACCTCATCAATGGCCTCCAGGCCGAATACGCGAGGGTCCCCTTTGCTGACACCTCTTTATATGAGGTTCCCGCTGGGCTCACCGACGAGCAGGTCCTTTTCTTGTCAGACATCATGCCCACCTCGTTTGAGGTGGGCGTCCTCAACGGGCAGGTCAGGCCGGGCGACACGGTGGCGATTGTGGGTGCCGGGCCCATTGGTCTGGCAGCAATCATGACCGCGAAGCTGTACACACCGGGCCGTATCGTCGCGATCGACCTGAGCGACGCCCGCCTCGCAAGCGCAAAAGAGTTCGGCGCCGACATCACGATCAACAACGGAAAGGACGACGCGGTAAAGAAAGTGTTCGAGCTGACGGGTGGCCTTGGCGCCGACGTGACGATGGAGGCCGTTGGCGTACCGGCGGCCTTTGAGCTCGCGACCGACCTGGTCAGGCCCGGAGGACACGTGGCAAACATCGGCGTACACGGGAAGCCCGCAACCCTACATCTCGAGAAGTTGTGGATCCGCGACATCACCATAACAACCGGGTTGGTGGACACCTATTCGGTCCCCCAGCTGCTCTCGTTGATCGAGGGCGGTCGTCTCGATCCGACCAAGTTCGCCACCCATCAGTTCCCGATGGCGGATGTGATGTCGGCCTACGACGTGTTCGCCGACGCGGCCAACACCAAGGCCTTGAAGGTCGTCCTCCAGTCGGATGGTTCGGCCACCGAGCGGACTACCAAGATGGCTGTCGCGGTAAGCGCCTGATGATCGAGCCACCACGAGGAGAAAATGCGATGAGCCTGCAGATACTGATCAAAGTCACAGACCACGCCGTGGAGGTGCAACGTGTCATCGATGGAGGAGCTGGACGCGAGGACGGCAACCAGACGATCGCGGTCTTTAGCCGGGACTCGTCAACCGAGGCCGAGAATCGGTCCGAGTCGGACACGTCGGCTGCCAGGACTCCGCGCGGCGCCAGGCGCCGATCGCGATCCCAGCCTCCTGCCAGCGCCAGCGACTTCGTCAACGTCGAGCACCGGCATCCTAAGGTAACCGGCTTTAGGGGTGGCTATATCTGACCTAACTGGCGTGAAGGCGGCCCTGACCCGAATCATTCCGGCACTGACTCTTGCCGGAATTGTTGCCGGCGGCGTCGCATGGGCGGCCGGCCTGCATGACCGGGCCGGGCTGGCATGGGCGGCGACAACCGTTCTCGCGCTCCTGCCCCTGGCCGGCAGTGTCATGGCCGATCTCTTTCGGCGACGCCTGGGGGTTGACATCATCGCTCTTCTGGCGATGGCGGGTGCCCTGGCCCTGGGTGAGTACCTGGCCGGCGCGGTGATCGCGCTGATGCTGTCGGGCGGCCGGGCGCTGGAAGCCTATGCCGGCGATCGCGCACGCCGCGAGCTCTCTTCGCTGCTCCAGCGGGCCCCGCGGTACGCCCATGTGCAGCGGGCGGGAACTTTCGAGACGGTTGCGGTCGAAGCGGTCAGGCAAGGTGACACGATCCTCGTCAAGCCGGGCGAGGTGATCCCAGTAGACGGCGTGCTCACGAGCCCCGGGGCCGCTGTCGACGCGTCTGCCCTCACCGGCGAGGCCGGCGACGTCGAGCACGTAGAAGGAGACCAGATTCAGAGCGGCACGGTGAATTCTGGTGCGCCGCTGTCGCTGCGCGCCACTGCCACTGCGGAGGCCAGCACCTACGCCGGCATCGTGCGCCTGGTCCAGTCGGCGGGCGACTCAAGGGCGCCGTTCGTCAGGCTGGCCGATCGCTACGCGTCCTACTTCCTGCCACTGACGTTGGCGGTGGCCGGGGGAGCGTGGGCCCTTTCCGGCAACCCCGTGCGCGCTCTTGCCGTGCTTGTCGTGGCGACGCCCTGCCCACTGATTCTGGCGGCGCCGATGGCGATCGTCTCGGGCATGTCGAGGGCCGCCCACCGGGGCATCATCGTCAAGAGTGGGGGTGCCCTCGAGACACTGGCACGCGCTCAGACGCTGGTCCTCGACAAGACCGGCACCCTGACCTCCGGGAGGCCGACCGTTGCCTCCGTCGAGACGGCGGCCGAGATCGAGCCGGACGAGGTCTTGCGCCTGGCTGCGTCCCTCGACCAGGCGTCGACCCATGTCTTCGCCTCCGCCGTGGTAACCGCTGCTCGCGACCGGGGGATTCGACTTGCGTTCCCCACTCACGTTGTGGAGCAACCTGGTACCGGCCTTGAGGGTGAGGTCGATGGAGTGGCGGTCCGCCTCGGTAAGCGGGAGTGGGTGGCTCCTGGTGCGCTACCTTCAGATATCCGGCGGGTGGTTCGCCAGGCCGACCTCGAGGGTGGCTCCAGCGTATTCGTTTCGCGCACCGGCCGGCTTGTAGGCGCGATCCTGATGGAGGATCCGATTCGCTCGGACTCGCCCCGGACAATCCGTGGTCTCCGAGGTGTTGGCATCAGCCGCGTGGTGGTCGCCACCGGCGATCATCCCGACGTCGCCGAAATGGTGGGGGAGGCCGTGGGCGCCGACAGAGTCCTAGCCGAGCGCTCGCCGGCCGAAAAGGTGGACGCGGTCCGGCTGGAGCGGGCCGCAGGCGTCACGGTGATGGTTGGCGACGGGATCAATGACGCCGCCGCCCTGGCCGCGGCGGACGTGGGCGTGGCGATGGGAGCCAGGGGAGCAACCGCCTCTTCCGAAGCCGCCGACGTGGTCCTCGTAGTAGACCGACTCGATCGCATCGCCGAAGCGATCCGCATTGCGCAACGGACGCGCCGCATCGCGATCGAGAGCGTGCTGGCCGGAATGGGCCTGTCAGCCGTGGCGATGGGCTTTGCCGCGGGCGGCTTCCTACCACCCGTCCTGGGAGCCCTACTCCAGGAGGCCATCGACGTGGCCGTGATCCTCAACGCGCTTCGCGCCCTTGGCGGCGGCCGAGAATCTCATGTCCGGACCCTCGCCCCCGAGCTCGGGGAGCGGTTCCGGGCCGAACACCATCGCCTGGCCCCTTCGGTTGAGCGGTTGCGACGGGTGGCCGACATCATCGATACGTTTCCTCCGACGGCCGCCCGCGTTGCCCTGGACGAGGTGGGGGTCATTCTTCACGATCTGGTGCACCACGAACGCGAAGACGACGACCAGCTCTACCCGGCGGTGGCGCGCAGGCTCGGAGGCACCGACCCCACAGGGACCATGAGTCGGGCGCACCAGGAGATAAGGCACCTGGCGCGTCGGTTCGAGGCCCTGGTGCGAGATCTTCCGGATGAGGGCCCGGCGCCCCAAGACCTCCCCGAGCTGCGCCGCGTCCTGTACAGCCTTCACGCTATCCTCCGCCTGCACATGGCCCAAGAGGACGAGGCCTACCTCTCGCTTTTCGAAGAGCAAATCCCAGCGTGACGCCGCCGTCCCCGGATGGAGGCGGTGTGCCTAAACCCTCAGGGTGGGCAGACATTGAACTGGCCGACGCGGGGGCGGCGCCGGTGGCTACGGTGCTGAGTCTTCTTGGCAGCTCGTTGGAGGGACTGCAGGAGGCGGAGGCGGCGCGCCGGCTGTCGCTGGCCGGCCCCAACTCCATCGGTACCCACGGCGTACGCGGCCTCGCGGTCTTTGGCAGGCAGCTGAAGAATCCACTCCTGATCCTGCTGGTCACCGCCGCTAGCGTCTCGTTCTGGGTGGGCGAGAAGACCGACGCACTACTGATCCTGGGGATCATCGCCCTGAGCGTTGGGCTCGGCTTCTACAACGAGTACCGGTCCGAGAAGGCCGCGGCCGAGCTGCACGATCGGATTCGCCACCACACGGTGGCTGTGCGCGGCTCCCAGTTGCGCGCGGTCGATGCGACCGAGCTGGTTCCCGGCGATGTGGTGCAGCTTGACGTCGGTGACGTCGTCCCCGCTGATCTCCGCCTGCTCGAGGTCCATTCGCTGGAGTGCGACGAATCGATCCTTACCGGCGAGGCGATGCCCACCGCGAAGACCTCGGAAGCCTCGCCGGCCGGCTCCTCGCTGCTGGACCTCGACGCCTGCGCCTTCATGGGTACAGTGGTGCGGGGTGGGACCGGTCGGGCAGTAGTGGTGCGCACTGGCGGGCGGACCGCGTTTGGGACCATCGCGCGGGATCTCACTCACGGCACCGCCCAGACCGCGTTCCAGATGGGATTGCGCGACTTCTCGCTGCTGCTGGTCTATGTGACCGTGACGCTGTGCGTCTCGATCTTCGTCATCAACGCGCTGCTGCGTCACCCTCTCCTCGAGTCGGCACTTTTCGCGCTGGCGATCGCGGTCGGCCTCACCCCGCAGCTGCTCCCCGCGATCGTGACCGTCAGCCTGGCCTTTGGCGCCAAGCAGATGGCTCGCCGGTCCGTCCTTGTCAAGCGATTGGTGTCGATCGAGGACCTCGGCAACATGGAGGTCCTCTTCACCGACAAGACGGGCACCCTGACCGAGGGGCAAATCAGCTTCGTGCAGGCCTGCGACGCCGCAGGTAGGCCCTCCGATGAGGTCCTGCGCCTGGGACTACTTTGCACCTCGGCCGCGGTGCAGGACGGTCATGTCGTGGGCGGAAATCCACTCGACCGAGCCCTGTGGGACAGCGCTGCGGCGCGGCGCCAGCAGAAGCTCCCGCAGCACCGGCTGGCAGAGCTGCCCTTCGACTACGAGCGCCGGCTCATGTCCGTGCTGATCAGGTCCCCGGAGGGCGCTCTCGAACTGGTCACGAAAGGAGCGCCAGAGGAGGTCCTGGCCCGCTGCGGCGCAGTTCCGTCCCCGGCCCGCGCCTGGCTAGACGCCCAATTCGAGGCCGGCGGGCGAGTGGTGGCGGTTGGCCAAAGGCCGGCGCCAGGGGTCACCGAGCTCGACCCTTCGCTGGAGCGCGAGCTGCAGTTGGCCGGCTTCCTGGTCTTCACGGATCCTCCCAAGGCCGCGGCGCGGCCGGCACTGGCGCGGCTGCATCGCCTGGAGGTCACCGTGAAGGTGATCACCGGCGACAACCAGCGCGTGGCGCGCAAGGTTTGCACCGACCTGGGTATGAAGGTCGCGGGAGCTCTCAACGGCAGCGAAGTCGAGGCCATGACCGACCAGCAGCTGGCCCGGGCGCTGCCCGGTATTACGATCTTCGCCCGAGTCACCCCCGAACAGAAATCTCGGATCGTCAAGACGCAGCGGAGCCTGGGCACCGACGTCGGCTTCATGGGTGACGGCGTCAACGACGCGGTGGCCTTGCACGCTGCCGACGTCGGAATCTCGGTTGACTCCGCCACCGACGTCGCCAAGGACGCGGCGGACATCGTACTCCTCGACAAGGACCTGGGCGTCCTCGCGGAAGGCATCGTAGAGGGCCGGCGAATCTTCGCGAACACCATCAAGTATGTCCTGATGGGCACCTCGTCCAACTTCGGCAACATGTTCAGCGCCGCCGGGGCGTCGCTGTTCCTGCCCTTCCTGCCGATGACGCCGACCCAGATCCTCCTCAACAACCTGCTCTACGACATCAGCGAGATGACCATCCCCACGGACGAAGTGGACGAGGAGCGTTTGCTGCGACCCGCGCACTGGAACCTCAGTTTCATCCGCCGGTTCATGCTCGTCTTCGGGCCGATCAGCTCCATCTTCGACTTCCTCACATTTGGAATGATGGTGTGGATCTTCCATGCCAGCGGTGGACTGTTCCAGAGCGGTTGGTTCGTCGAGTCACTTGCTACTCAGACCCTGGTCATCTTCGTGATCCGCACCCGCCGGGTCCCCTTCTTCCGCAGCCGGCCCAGCCGTCCGCTGCTGCTCGCCACCCTTGCCTGCGTCGCGTTCGGCGCGGTCCTTCCTTTCACCGCCCTGGGATCCCTATTGGGAATGCGACCCCTTCCGCCGCTGTTCTTCGGCATCCTGGCGGCCATGGTCGCGATCTACCTGGCCCTGGTGGAGGGCGCGAAGTTCTTCTTTTTCCGGGGCACTCACGCCGGGCGGCCGCTGGCCAGGCGACTCACGAGCCACGAGCGGCGCGTGCGTCGGGTGGCGCACCGCTGGTCCGCGCCGCGCTCTGCGGGGCACGTCTATCGACCCAGGCGGGTGTCCGGTTGAAGGCGATGGTCCTGGAAGCCCAAGGACGGCCGCTGGAGCTCCGCGATCTGCCCCTTCCGCGGCCCGGCCGGGGACAGGTCCTACTTCAAGTCCGCGCCTGTGGCGTGTGCCGAACCGACCTCCACGTCGTTGACGGTGAGCTGACTGATCCGCGCTTGCCCCTGGTGCCAGGGCACCAGATTGTCGGCACGGTCGTCGAGGCGGGCAAGGATGCCCAGCGCTTTCCTGTGGGCGCGCGGGTGGGAGTGCCCTGGCTCGGCTGGACCTGTGGAGAGTGCCGTCAGTGTCGGGCGGGTCGCGAGAACCTGTGTGAGCGGGCCCGCTTCACCGGCTACCAGATCGACGGCGGTTACGCCGAGTTCGCCTCCGCCGACGAGCGCTTTTGCTTCCCCATCCCCGACGGCTATCCCGACGCCCAGGCGGCGCCGCTGCTGTGCGCGGGGATGATCGGGTATCGGTCGCTGCGAATGGCAGGCGACGGGGAGCGTTTGGGCCTTTATGGGTTCGGAGCCTCGGCCCACATCGTGATCCAGCTGGCCCTGAACCAGGGCCGCCGGGTCTTCGCCTTCACCCGCGCCGGGGACAGTGAGGCGGAGCGGTTCGCCCTCTCGCTGGGTGCCGAATGGGCGGGGGACTCGATGGGTTCCCCACCGGAGCCACTCGACGCAGCCATCATCTTCGCCCCCGCCGGGGAGCTGGTCCCGGCCGCGCTCCGCGCCACTGCGCCGGGTGGAACCGTGGTATGTGCCGGGATACACATGTCAGACATTCCTTCCTTCCCTTACTCGATCCTCTGGCAAGAGCGGATCCTACGATCGGTGGCCAACCTGACCCGGCGCGACGGCGAGGAATTCCTCGCGCTGGCACCTAAGGTCCCGGTGCGTACCCAGGTGGAGACCCATCCGCTGGAAGCTGCCAACGAGGTCCTGGCGCGCCTACGCGACGGCAAGGTCCAGGGCGAAGCGGTACTTTTGGCGCCGTGGGTGCGGATGGTCTCAGGGTGATGGATTGACCCAAGCCGAACTGGAGGGCCTCGTCGCATATTGGAACGTGGCCAACTATCTGACCGTCGCCCAGATCTACCTCCAGGACAACGCGCTCCTTCGGGAACCTCTGTCCCTCGAGCACATCAAACCGCGGTTGCTTGGGCACTGGGGAACATCGCCAGGGCTGAACCTCATCTATGTCCAACTGAACCGGCTCATCCTCGAAACCGGCGCCGATGTCCTGTACGTCGCCGGTCCAGGCCACGGCGGCCCGGCGGTTGTCGCGAACGTGTACCTGGAGGGTACGTACTCGGAGATCTACCCGGCGGTCTCACAGAACGAGGCCGGTCTACGACGGCTAGTCCGTCAGTTCTCGACGCCGGGCGGCATCCCCAGTCATGTCAGCGTGCCGACACCCGGGTCGATCCACGAAGGCGGTGAGCTGGGCTACGCCCTTATCCACGCCTTCGGCGCCGCCTTCGACAATCCCGACCTGCTGGTCGCCTGTGTGGTGGGCGATGGCGAGGCCGAGACGGGCCCGCTGGAAGGCTCCTGGAAGGGGATCCGCTTCCTGAACCCCGCCCGCGACGGGGCGGTGCTTCCCATCCTTCACCTCAACCAGCACAAGATCTCGGGACCCACCGTGCTCGGGCGGGCGCCGGACCAAGACGTCGTGCGGCTCCTCCAGGGTCACGGCTACGACGTCCAGGTCGTCAGCGGCGACGACCCTTTGGAAGTGCACCGGCAGTTTGCCAGCACCTTGGACCGGTGCTACTCGAAGATCCGCGATATCCAACGACGGGCTCGCGAGGGCGGGGCCGAGGGGCGTCCCCACTGGCCGGCCATCATCCTTCGCACGCCCAAGGGTTGGACAGGTCCGAAGGTCGTTGACGGGCTGAAGATCGAGGGCACGTTCCGCGCCCACCAGGTCCCGCTGGCGAACGTGCGCGAGAACCCCGAGCACCTCGCGATGCTCCAGGACTGGATGCGCAGTTACCATCCCGAAGACTGCTTCGACGAACACGGTCGTCTCGTCCCCAAGCTCTCGAGTCTCGCCCCTGTCGGAGACAAGCGCATGGGGGCAAGCCGCCATGCCAACGGCGGCCGCCTCCTGCGAAGGCTGGACCTGCCCGACTTCGCCGACTACGCGGTGGCCGTGCCGCGGCCCGGCACAGAACGCGCCGAGTCAACCCGCAAGTTTGGCGAGGTGTTGCGCGATGTCTTCCTGCGCAACGCTGATCAGCACAACTTCCGCCTTTTCTGCCCGGACGAAACCAACTCCAACCGGCTGGGGGCGGTATTCGAGGTGGAGAACCGCTGCCTGCTCGACGCCCGACCCGAAGACGACCACGTCACGCCCGACGGCCGCGTCATGGAGGTCCTCTCCGAGCACAACTGCCAGGGATGGCTCGAGGCCTACCTTCTCACCGGTCGGCACGGAGTCTTCGCCACCTACGAGGCGTTCGCAATGGTCTCCGCGTCGATGGCGATCCAGCACACGAAGTGGCTCGAGGCGTCGCGCGACCTGCCCTGGCGGGAGCCGGTGGCCTCGTTGAATATCCTGCTGACATCCACGTGCTGGCGAAACGACCACAACGGCTTCAGCCACCAGGGCCCAGGCCTGATCGACACGATGATCTCGATGAGCGGTGACGTGGTCCGCGTCTACCTGCCACCCGACGCCAACTGCCTGCTCTCGGTAGCCGACCACTGCCTGCGCAGCCGCGACTACGTCAACCTCATCGTCATCGACAAACAGCCGCAGCTCCAGTACCTGAACATCGATGCGGCGCAAACCCACTGCGCCCGCGGCGCCTCGGTCTGGGAGTGGGGAGGCACGGAAACCGGCGACGGCCTGGACATCGTGCTTGCCTCCGCCGGCGACATTCCCACCCTCGAGACGCTGGCCGCCGCCGACCTTCTGCGGCGGTACGTACCAGACCTTCGCGTCCGCGTGGTGAACGTCGTCGATCTCATGATCATGGCTGTCCCGGAGGATCACCCCCACGGAATGAATGACGATGCCTTCGACCGGCTGTTTACCGTGGACACCGATGTCGTAATGGCCTTCCACGGCTACGCCCGCGCGATGCACCAGATCCTGCATGGGCGTCCCGAAGCCCCGCGTTTCCATGTGCACGGCTATTCGGAGCAGGGAACCACAACCACGCCGTTCGACATGGTGGTTCTCAACGGCATGAGTCGCTACCACCTCGCGTTGGACGCTGTTCGGAGGGCGCGGCGTAGGCCCGGCGGCGCCAGCGCGCTCGACGACCACTGCCAGGAGATGCTCGCCCGCCATCATGACTACGTCCGGGAGCACTTCGAAGACATGCCCGAGATTCGCGACTGGACCTGGCCCGCCGTGCCGCCGAGGTGACTGGCCCAGTCTCGCCGGAGCCAGGGCTCGTCCTCGTCGTCAACACCGGCTCCTCCAGCCTCAAGCTTCGCGTCCTGGATCGCGACGACCTGGTGACGGCGGCCGCGGACATCGCCCCACCTCCTGGCGGCGGTATCGCTGATGTCATCAACGACTTCCTCGAGAGGGCGCCGAAACCGGATGCCGCGGGCCATCGCGTGGTCCACGGTGGGGCAGAATTCACCGCACCGGTGTTGCTGGACGCGGCGTCGGAGGAGCGGCTCTCGCGGCTCCAGGACCTCGCCCCCCTCCACAACCGACCCGCGCTCGAGGCCATCCGCGCCCTGCAGCGGCTACGGCCCGCCCTGCCCTCGGTGGCCTGCTTCGATACCTCCTTCCATGCCTCTCTGCCGGCCGCCGCGGCAACTTACGCGCTCCCCGCGGAGTGGAATCAGCGCTGGGGGCTGCGGCGATTCGGATTTCACGGGCTTTCCCATGCGTACGCCAGCCGGAGAGCGGCCGAACTGCTGGGGCAGCCGGTCGAACTCCTGCGTCTGGTGACCGCGCACCTCGGCGCGGGCGCCTCACTGGCTGCGGTCGCTGATGGCCAGTCGGTCGACACCACGATGGGATTCACCCCCCTGGAGGGGCTGGTGATGGCGACGCGATCGGGGAGCGTCGACCCGGGTCTGGTCCTCTGGCTCCAAGAGCACGGGGGTCTGAGCGCGAAGAGCGTCGAACACGGGCTTGAGCATGACTCGGGCCTCGCGGGCCTTGCCGGTGGGTCCGGCGATATGCGCGAGGTCCTGGCCGGTGTGGCCGCTGGCGACGCCGGCGCGCGGCTGGCGCTCGAGGTCTACCTTCACCGGCTGCGCGCCAGCATTGCTGCCATGGCCGCGGCCATGGGTGGACTTGACGCTCTCGTCTTCACCGGCGGCATCGGCCAGGCTTCCGCAGACGTGAGGTCCCGCACATGCGAAGGCCTCGGTTTTCTGGGCCTCGGAATCGACCGCCGCCGCAACGACGAGGGCAACGGCGACCGGATCGTTTCTCCGCCGGCGGCAGTCCCGGCAGTCGCAGTCGTCGAGGCCCGTGAGGACATCGAGATAGCGCGGCTAGTTCGGCAGCTGTTCGGAGCTTCCTTCTGGCTGGACTGAGTCGCGAGGGCCTACACCCGCGCCCCGAGCTGCCGGGCGGCTACGCCAACCAAGTCAGGTTGAGATACCGCCTGGATGAGG
>DAITAT010000077.1:0-5215 GCA_036824145.1 Candidatus Dormiibacterota bacterium | reverse complement strand
TACTGGCAGTCGCTGGAGTCGATGCGCCACGGGCACCGCCTCTTCGCGGAGGTCTTCAGCTCCCAGCCACCGGCCTTCCTGGGCGGTCTCTCCCCGATCTACAACCTGCTCGGCGGCGGCATCGTCGCCGGGCGCCTGCCGGTGATGGTCGGGTCGCTGGTGGCATTGGTTGCGGTCTTCCTGATCGGCCGGGACCTGGCCGGCACCTGGACGGGCCTGCTGGCGATGGCGCTGGTTGCCTTCGACCCGCTGTACCTGGCGCTCTCCGACCGCCTCCAGGCCGACATGCCATCCGTGATCGTTGGTCTGATCGCGGTGGCAGTGGCGGCCGAGGCCGCGCGTCGCCGCTCCGGCACCGGAGTTTGGGTCCTGGCCGGAGTCATCCTCGGCCTGAGCATCATGACCAAGCTGCTGGGGGTGGTTTTCCTGGTGCCGGTCGCGTGGTTGGCTTTTTCCGCGGAGGGAGGTCGCTGGCGGCGGCTGGGCGCCACCGGCGCCGGGGCGTTGGGCGCCGTGGTCCTGGTGATGGCGCCGTACGCCGACCAGCTCAGCGCGTTCTATGGCCAGGCGGTTGGCCTGCACGTCACCACCCGTACCTCCGAACCCCAGAGCCTGGGCCAGAAGGTCCAGCGGATCATCGACTCCTACCCGCAGGTGGTGCCGGCGCTCGTCGCCCTGGTGGGGTGCCTGGCCGGCGCCGCCCGCCGCGTCGGTTGGGTGGGGATGCTGGTGGCGTGGCTGGCGGCGGCGCTAGCCGTCGACCTGGCTCAAGGGCCGCTGTTCATCCATCACCTGGTGGTGCTGGTGCCGCCGCTTTGCCTGCTCGCCGGAGCGGCGCCAGGGCTGGTCATCGGGGCATTCTCCAGCCGGCACCCGGGCGAGACGTCCACGCCGGCCAGGGTCGTGGTTGGATCGGGCGTCGTCCTCGCCGTCGGGCTCGGCCTGGTCGCAGCGAGCTCACCCCTGCCACCTGAGGACCCGACCGCGCAGCCCGCGATCACCGCCATCAACCGCTATGTCGAACCGGGCGTTTACGTCGTCACCGACCAGCTCTTCGCGGCGGCGTGGACCGGCCACCCGACAGCGCCGATCCTGGTCGACGTCTCCCTCGCTCGAATCAGCGCCGGCGAGCTCTCCCCCGCCCAGGTCGAGGCCGCCACGGAGGCCAGCGGTGCCAGAGCCATTGTCTTCTCGACCGGACGGCTGACAACGCTGGCCGGGTTCCAGGACTGGGTCAGGCAGCGATTTCGTCTGGTCTACGACGGTGGTGGTGGGCTGCAGGTCTGGACGCTGAGTCCCCGATCCTCGGGTAAACTCGCTTCCGTCTTCGGGCCTCGCGATGAAATGCGCGGGCCATCCCGATAGCCTGGGCTGCTCGAGCCGGGCATGGAGGTTGCGCTTTGACGATCAGGCTCCGCCGCTCCTGTGTCGCCGTCCCCGGCAGCTCGGAGAAGATGTTGCGCAAGGCCGGCGAGAACGCCGCCTTTGGTGCTGACCAGTTCTTCCTCGACCTCGAGGACGCCGTCGCCCCCGGCGTCAAGGAGGCGGCTCGAGCCAACGTTGTCGCCGCCCTCAACGAGTACCAGTTCGGTAAGGCGGTCCGCGTCGTCCGCGTCAACGCCGCCGACCACCCCAACTCCTACGGCGACATCATCTCGGTCGTGGAGGGCGCGGGCAAACGCCTTGACTGCCTCATGATCCCAAAGGTCGACAACGTCTCCCACGTCCACTTCGTCGACCGCCTGCTGGACCAGATGGAGGCCAACCTCGGGCTCAAGAACCGCATCGGCCTGGAGCTCCAGATCGAGACCGCCGAGGGCCTCATCCACGTCAACGAGATCGCGGCGGCCTCGACCCGGACCGAGACCATCATCTTCGGCCCGGGCGACTTCTCCGCCAACATCGGCATGCCGGCACTGACCGTGGGCGCCATCGACGACCGCTATCCAGGCGACATCTGGCACCACGTCAACATGAGCATCCTGATGGCGGCGCGGGCCTACGGCCTGCAGGCGATCGACGGACCGTACGCCCAGATCCGCGACGAGCAGGGCCTTCGCGAGGTTGCGATGCGGACCTACCTCATGGGCTTCGACGGCAAGTGGGCGCTGCACCCCGATCAGGTCGCCCTGCTCAACGAGCTCTACACCCCACCGCTGGAGGCCTACGAGCACGCCGAGGGCATCATGGCCGCCTACAAGAAGGCCACCGAGGAGGACAAGCTCGGCGCCGTCATGTTCGGCGACGAGATGATCGATGAGGCCAGCCGTAAGATGGCGGAGCAACTTTCCATCAAGGGCCGCATGTGCGGCCTCGACAAGAAGCTCGCCGGGGCGACAGCGGGAGAACCGGCATGAAAGTGCGGTCCTACCTCCCGGCCGCCAAGGCCCTGATCTGGAACCCCTCAGCGGAAGACCTGCAGAAGCTCACCGGCGAGATGCCCAATGCCCACAGGTCGGCGTTTGACAACTGGAACGTCCAGAGCTCGGTCGACTCCCGGTCGAAGGCCTCGACCTACATCGTTAGCGACAACCCTGACGAGTATCCGAGTCAGACCATCACCCGCGACGAGGGCGAGCGGCTGGCCGCGATGCAGGACGAGTACATCGCCCAGAAGGAGATGCTCGTCATCGACGGCTACATCGGCAACGACGTCGCCTTCCAGACCCCGACCCGCCTGATCGTCGAACAGCACAACGCCAACATCGCCGGGATGCAGAAGATCCTCTACTACGAGGCCGCCGACGCGGGCGAGGACTTCGAGCCCGAGCTGACCGTCATCTACACCCCAAACCTCGCCGTGATGAGATATCCCAACGAGCGCGTGATCGCCTGCGACCTCGAGAAGAACATCACCCGCGTCTTCAACTCCGACTACTTCGGCGAGTCCAAGAAGGGCGGCCTTCGGATGTGGAACAAGCTGGTCTATGACCGCGGGGGTCTGCCCCTGCACGCGGGCTGCAAGGTCGTCCCCACCGACGCGGGCGACAAGGTGATCCTGGTGGTCGGGCTCTCGGGCACCGGCAAAACGACCACCACCTTCACCCGCCAGAACGACTCCAAGCCGGTCCAGGACGACTTCGTCGCGATGATGCCCGACGGCAGGATCTACGCCACCGAGGATGGCTGCTTCGCCAAGACATTCGCCCTCGACGAGAAGTTCGAGCCCACCATCTACCACGCCGTCACCCGGCCCACCGCCTACCTCGAGAACGTCTACCAGGATGAGCGTGGCGAGGTCGACTTCTTCAACACTGACTACACCCAGAACGGCCGCGCCGTCTTCGCCATGGAGGACCTCGGCTGGAGCGCCGATGCGCGCGACCTCAAGAAGGCCGACATCCTCCTGATCCTCAACCGCAACGAGAACATAATCCCCGCGGTGGCGCGGCTGAGCCGGTCCCAGGCCGCGGCGTACTTCATGCTCGGCGAGACCCAGGGCACCAGCGCCGGCGGCGCCGACGAGGCGGGCAAGTTCCTCCGCGTTCCCGGCACCAACCCCTTCTTCCCGATACTCCACGACTACCAGGGCAACCGCTTCCATGAGCTGCTCGAGAAACATCAGTTCCAGGTCTTCCTGCTCAACACCGGCCGCGTCGGCGGACCGGACTCCGACGATCGCAGCAAGAAGGTCGGCATCGACGACAGCTCGGCAGTGGTCAAGGCCATCGCCGAAGGGACGATCGAGTGGCAGACCGACGCCGACTTCGGCTACGAGGTGGCGACCAGCCTCCCCGGGATCAGCGACGAAGAGCTGCTCCGGCCGAACGAGCTCTACCAGCGCACCGGTCGGTCGGACGAGTACTCGCAGCTGGTCGAGCGCTTCAAGGCGGAGCGGAAGGAGTTCCTGGCCAAGTTCCAAAAGCTCGACGCGGAGATCCTCCAGGCGATCTAGGCTCAAGAGCGGACGAGCGCTTCCGGGCCCCCATCTCTATCGGCGTTCTCATACGGATTTGGTAGGGTCGACACCGTGCCACTTCATCTCCCGGACCTGTTTTTGCGCCTACGCCTTAGCGTCAGCGCGTTTGTCGCGCTTGCCATCCTGGTGGGCGCGGCCCTGCCGGGGGCTGCCTATTCTGACCCGCGCCAACGCCTGACCCCGGTCGTGACCCATGTCGGCAAGGCCTCGATGCGGCCGACCCTGGAGTTCACCTCGCCGAGGGCATCGGTGGGGGCGGCGCCGGCGACCGCGAGCCTGGCGGTCCCGGGCCCGGCGGGCACCTTCTACGTCCCCTACATCCAGACATCGCCCACCCTGGAGGTGGCCCTGGACCACAGTGGCCCGGCCGACAGGAGTGTGGTCGACCTCACCCTCGACGCCGGGAACGCGATCGCCCGTGAGGTCCGCCTCACAGGCGCGCCCTGGCGGACGCGCTTCGATAACCTCGCCTTCGGGGAGCACACCCTGACCGCAAAGCTTTACGTGCCCGAGGAGGGCATTCCCCTCGAGGTGGCCCTGCAAGGACCGCCGGTTGCCGAGGCCCACCTCGCCCACGTTGCCCGGGGCGACATCGTCGCCGCCCTCGGCGATTCCACCACCGAAGGCCTTGGCAAGGGCCCCTGGCAGCCCGGCGACCTGGAGCTGCTGGGCAGCTTCCCCGACTGGACCGTCGCCGCCAAGGCCATCGCCGGCTCGCATCCGGAGTGGATCACCGCCGACGGGCGGAACTTCCCCCAGGCCGGCGCCACCCTGCACCCGGCGAGCCGCCCCTCCTTCACCGTCGGACTTGCCCGTCTGCTGGAGGCCCAACGGGGCCACCCGGTCCTGGTCCTCAACGAGGGCTGGTCGGGCACCACCTCCGATGGCTACATGCGGATCTCAACCAGCGGCTACTTCGCGGCGTTGATGGCCGCCACCCATCCCAGCGACTGGCTCATAAACCTCGGCGCCAACGACCCGCTGATGCACCGAACCGCCACCGAGTACGGGGACCGGCTGCAATCGCTGGTCGGCAACCTGGAGAAGCTCTATGGCGCCCCCGCGGAGTCGATCCACATCGCCTGCCCCAGCTATGCCGCCGAGAAGGCCCGGCAGGCGGCCGAGGCCTCCTATCTGCCGGGGATCGACCAGCTGCGCAGCGCCGATCACCTGGGCGCAGCGCCTGACTTCTTCGGCTACTTCCGAGCTCACCCCGAGGCCATCGCCGACGCGGTCCACCCCAACTTCGCCGGCTACGCGGCGATGGGACAGCTCTGGGCCGCGGCGCTTGGTGGC
>DAITAT010000076.1:3259-5220 GCA_036824145.1 Candidatus Dormiibacterota bacterium | reverse complement strand
TTCTGGCTGCGGTCAGCGCGCGGGCGCGGCTTCCGGCGTGGGCACGAAGCCCAGCTGCTGGAGCATGCTGAACTGGTCCTCCACCGACCAGTGCTCGACGACCTTGCCGTCCTTGACCCGGACGATGTGGATCGCCTCCCAGGTCGCGGTCTTACCGCTCGGGGGCATCCCGGCAAATTCGCCCTTCATCGTGCCAGTGGTAGTCGCGTACGTCGCCACCAGGTCACCCTCGGCGACCGAAAAGTCGATCGTGATCTTGAAATCTGGAAAAGCGCTTCGCAGCGCCTTGACCAAGAGCTTCAGGCCTTCCTTTCCGGGCGGCATGCCCGGCGGCAGGACGGCGTGGTCGATGGAGTCATCCGCGATCAGCTCGTCGATGACCTCGAGCTTGCCCTGGTTGAAGGCCTCCAATGGGACGCGCGCAACGAGTGCCTTGTTCTGCTCCGACATACAGGTCCTCCGTCGTGGTTGACTGAGGCTTCCACGCTACGCCTTTGGCCCCCGCTTGTGGGGTTAACCCCAGGCGGGTCAGCGCGAAGGCCGGCTAGAAGAGCTGGTCATGGCACCGTACCGATACTGCCTCCCCGGTCAGTGCCGCCGCTGGTGGACGCGCCGGAAACCCGTACGTAGTGGTCCGCGACCGCCGCCGAGCGCGGACATCGCCGTCGACAGCAGCGTCGGGTCGACACCTTCGGAACGCCGCACAGTGATCCAACGGACTCCGCCCAGGGTGACACCGCTAAAGCAGAGCACCGGCCCAAATCCGGTCCCGGTAACCGCGCTCTCGGCGCCGCCGTCGACACCGCCGATCCACAACCGGCCCAGGCCCTCTTCGCGCGCTACCGCGACCATTTGCCCGATCAGCGCGCGGAAGTATCCGCGGTGCCGGTGCGCCGGCAACGTGAAGCAGTTCCAGAGGTAAGCCTCCCCGGCAGGCGGCCGGATCTCCAGGCCCAGCTCGCCGATCCACTCCGCCCCGGTGGACAGCCAGCCGAAGGCGACGACCTGGCCGCCGGCGCAGCCCACGAATGCCCGACAGCCGCGGCCCAGACGGAGGTCGACGAGGTCGCCCTCGGCGCCCATCGCAGCCCTGAGCAACGGCGCCGTGGCGGGCCTCACCTCGGCCAGGTCGAATGCCAAGGGCGTCGGCTGTGGGGGCGGAAGGTCAGGGCGGCGGAGGTCTGCCGCCCAGATCTTCGCCGCGCGCAGCCGACGCGGCCGCTCGGTCAGAAGCGGAAGAAGAGCTTTCGGACCTGCTCGATGACCTCGGGGTCACCTGTCGCCGACCCCCCCGGGAAGCGTCCGAACGCGGTAAGCACGAAGTCCGACGCGGTGGACTTGAACACCGCGTCGCATCCCTCGAAGTCGCCTTCCTCGGGCTGCGCATCCCAGGCCCCGTCCTTGACCGTCGCCCGCCACTTACCGCCCCACGGCCCGGAGACATCCATGCCGTAGACGGTGTCAACGCCCTTCGCCGATTCCTGGTCGACGGTGTACTTCATGATGATGTGGCAGTAGGGGATCAGGATCCCGGCGCTGGCCTCGTCAATCTCCGCCAGCTTGTTGCCCAACCCGTACTCGATGTCGTACGGATGGATCCCGTAATCCATGATGTGGAACGCGGGGTAGAAGCCCATCGGACACGGTCCCATGTACGGGTGGATGACGAGGGTGCTGGTCCACTCTTCGGGCGTGAGCGCCTCGAAGATGGACATCATCTTTTCCTTGTCCGCCTTTAGCCTGGCCAGCGCATCCTCACGGGAGAGCTTGCGGAACTCGAGGGCATGGTCGTTCAACGACTCGCCCATCACCGGGAGCCCGGCCGTGCCGACTTCTTCGCCCTTCTTGTCCATCTCCCAGCGGGTGAGGTAGCCCTCGGTTACGTCGATCATGTGCCCGACCAGGTCGCGTACCTCCCACTCGGTACAACGCGTCTGGACATTCCAGTTGTCGGGGTTCTC
>DAITAT010000076.1:0-3159 GCA_036824145.1 Candidatus Dormiibacterota bacterium | reverse complement strand
TTCTCAGCGCTCGGGCCGCGCCCCGGCGAATGTTGGAATGACGATCGGCGTCAGGTTGAAGTCCAGGTTCTCGCGCTTGTCCTCGTATTGAGGTGGCAGCTGGAGGCCTGAGCCAAGCGCCTCGACCGGCTCGTCCACCGTGAAGCCTGGCCGGTCGGTTGCGATCTCGAAGAGCACGCCTCCGGGTTCTCGGAAATAGATGGAGCGGAAGTACTTGCGCTCGATCACCGGCGTGACCTCGCGGCCAGCATCCACCAATGTCCCCCGCCAGTCGAGCTGGTGAGGATCGTCGAGGGCGCGCCAGGCAACGTGGTGGACGGTTCCCGTGGTCTCCTCGCCAATCGCGGCGTCGGGCCGGACCATCAGCTCGAGGATGGCGTGCGGACCGCCCTCGCCGGTGGCATAGCGGACCCGGCCGGGCTCGCGGGCGACCTCACGAAAGCCCATGACCTCGGCCAGGAAGCCGGCGCTGGGCGCCTCCTCTCTGACGCAGAGTCCCACTGAGTGGAAGCCCCGTATCTGGTCGGCCTCGCCCACGGGGCTCTCCGGCCAGGGCGCCCAGCGCGCGTCGGACGCCTCGCCGACGAGCTCGATCAGGATGCCGTCAGGGTCCTTGATCGCGATGACATCGGTGTCGAAGCGCCGCTCCCGCGAAGCCGCCACGCCGAGCTCCCCGAGGCGCCGCTCCCAGAAGTCGAGCGAGCCGGCGGGGACCGCGAAGGCCACCGCCGTAACCTGCCCGGCGGCCGCCGGACCCCAGGGTAGGTGAGGCCAGCCGAAGAAGGTCATCGCGGTGCCGGGTGTGCCGACCTGGTCGCCGAAGTAGATGTGGTAGGTGTCGGGAACGTCGAAGTTGACGGTCTTCTTGATGAAGCGAAGGCCGAGGCTGCCAACGTAAAAATCGACGGTGCGCTGGACGTCCTTGGCGATCGCGGTGACGTGGTGGATGCCGGGAACTTGGGCGGGCATTTGGACCAGTCTCGAACCTTACGAAAAGTGAGTTGGGGCCGTTGTCGCCATGTTACTCCTCTCGCGTTTGCTCGCCGGCCTCCTCTTCCACACGGCTCCAGATCTCTGTCGCCAGCGGGTCGGTCACCTCCTCCTGGAGGTGGGCGACGATGCCGATGGCACGCGCCATAACGGCAAGGCCGCGGCAGACCTGCCACGGGATTTCGAGCTCGCTGGCAATGGCGCCAATCGCCCCGGTGGCGTTGACCGGGAGCTTCCGGCCGAGCGCGGTTGACGCCTCATCACCAATCAGCCTGACCAGCTCGACGTGGCGGCCGCTCAGGCCGTTGGCAGCGGCGACCTCGAACAGCCGGGGCACGCGCGGGTCGATGTCCTTGTGCTCGGGGTGGCCGATGCCGGGGATGAGACGCTTCGCCGACCTGTGCTCCTCGACCACGTCCCGGGCCACCTGGCGCAGGTCGGCCTCCAGTGGCGCCGCACCGAGGCGCGTCTGGAGGATGCGGGCAATGTCCTCGACGGTGCCACCGAAGCGACCGCCAAGCCCGAGGATGCCCGCCGCGACCGCGCCCTGAAGTGACTCTGGGGCGCCCAGATAGGTCATCCGAGCGGCGATCGTACTGGGGGTCATCCCGTGCTCCACCAGGGTCACCGTGATCGCGTTGAACACGGCCGATTCCTGCGAGGTGGGAAGGCGCCCCTTCAGCTCCAGGAAGGCCATGTCGCCCAGGGCCACGTTGCCGATCAGGTCGACCAGGTCGTGGCCGCGTACCACGATCCGGTCGGCGGTGCTGTAGGCGACCTCGGAGCGGAGCCGGCGGCGCTTGCTCACACGCGCGTAACCGCGAGCCTGGTCTTGTAGGCGCTGTCGCCGAAGGCGCTCTCAGGAACCAGCTCGACCTTGCAGCGGAAGGTGAGGTGCGCCCGCACGGCCGCCTCCAGCTCGTCCGTCAGCGCGCCTCCGGCCACTGTCTCCGAGGGCACCTCGACCTCGATCGGCACCGGCGGGTCGATCGACACCGTGTCCTGCGAGCGCACCACGCGGGCGCGTCCGGTCACCCGGGGCCGGAATTGACCAACCACGGCCAGGATCGCCGCCGGGTAGACGTTGACCCCACGCACGATGAACATATCGTCACGCCGGCCCAGGCAGCGCATCCTGAAGCTGGTGCGGCCACACCCGCACGACGTGCCTTCGATGCGCACGATGTCGCCACCAAGGAAGCGCATCACCGGCATCGCCTCACGCGTCAGGTGGGTGTACACCAGTTCGCCCACCGCCCCAGGCTCGAACTCCATGGGCGCGCGGGTCTCGGGATCGACCAGCTCCGGCCAGACGTGGCCAGTACCGCAGAAGTGCATCCCCTGCTGCAGCGGGCATTCGCCGAACAGCGATGGCGCCACGTCGCCGATCCCCATGATCTCGTTGACGGTGACCGCCAGGGTCTCCTGCACGTGGTCGCGGATTGTCGGGATGCCGCCGCCGGGCTCGCCCCCCGTGACGATGTGGCCCAGGCTGGAGGCAGTCTCCCCGCCCGCCGCGGCCACGCGGTTGGCGACGTATTGAGCAAACGACGGGGTGGCCAGGAGCGTGTCGGCGATGCCGGCGCGCATGGCGAACAGGACCCGCTCGGTGTCGCCCGGACCGACCGGCACCGTCCGGCACCCGATGCGGGTGAGCACGAAGTGGGTGTGGCCGGCCACGAACGGTCCGGCGGCGAACGTGCTCAGGACGGCGTGGTGATCGTGGATCCCGGTGGCGTAGTAAGTCCGGGTCCCGATCGCGGTCCACGTCTCGACGTCGGTCGCGGAGAGGGCGATGACGCTCGGCGCGCCGCTGGTGCCGGAGGTCTGGTAGATGCGCTTGACCCGCTCCGGCGGCACGCTGGCGTTGCTGCCAAACGGCGGGGCCTCGTCGATCGCGGCCTTGAGCTCCTCCTTGGTGCTCAGCGGCAGCTTCGCGATGTCGGCGAGATCGACCCCCCTCGGCCCCACGCCCGCCTCACGCAGCTTGCGCGCCGCGAACGGCGAGTCTTGGAGGAGGTGGCCCAGCTGCCGGTCCCAGGCGGCCGCGGCCATCGCGAAGGTCTCCTCCCGGCTCGCCGTCTCAACCCCACGATCCCAGATCCAGTCGCGCTGGCAGTCGTCCCCAGGGAGCTTCGCCGTCATCACCGGTAGCGTAACCCCACCCGG
>DAITAT010000075.1:0-5252 GCA_036824145.1 Candidatus Dormiibacterota bacterium | reverse complement strand
CGACCCCGACCGGACTTGAACCGGCGACCTCCGCCTTGACAGGGCGGCGCGCTAACCAGCTGCGCTACGGGGCCGCGCGATGACTCCGGACGACTCCGGAGGACGAATTATATCGGCAGTGCCTTTCGGGGATTTCAGGATTTGCGGCCGCGGCGATCAGGTCAGGTATCGCTCGACCAGCTCGGCGATACCGTCCTCGCCGGGCGGCGCGATGATGGCATCTGCCTCCGCCAGGGCCTCGGGGAAGGAGGTCCGTGGAGCGAGCGCCAGCCCGGCGTACCGGAACATCTCGACGTCATTCGGCGCGTCTCCAACCGCGATGACCTCCGAGGGCCGGATTCCCGCGGCTTCGCAGATGAAGGCCAGCGCGGCGCCTTTGCTGGCCGTGGCCTCGACCACCTCGAGGAAATCCGGCAGCGAGAAGGTGACCCGTGCCCGCGGTTCGACGGTTCGGCGCGCCAGCGGCTCGAGCTCCCGCAGGCGCTCCGGCTTGTCGACGAAGACGATCTTGGTCGACCCCTGCTGTGCCAGCTCCATCAGGTCGGGGACAAGCTGCGGCTCCATCTGGGCAACCTCGGCGTACCGTTTGGCGCCCCAGCCCATGCGCTCGACGTAGAAGGCGTCATCGCGGTAGAGGTTGATGTGGAGGTCCTGCGCTCGGGCCATCTCCAGCGCGGCGACGGCCTCCGCGGGGGGCACCGGCCATTCACGCAGGATCTCCCCGGCCCGCGACCGTACCACCGCGCCCTGGTAGCAGATCATCGGCTCCTCGGTGCCGATCGCCTCGGCGTATTTGAGCGCCGATCGATACATCCGACCGGTCGCGATGATGACCCGGCAGCCACCGGCGATGACCCTCTGAAGCGCCTCGAGGTTGCGCGGGCGGATCTCAAGGGTGTGATCGACCAGGGTGCCGTCGACATCGACCGCGAGCGCCTTGAACGGCCCGGCCGATGGCACCCGCGGCGGTGCAGCATCACTCACGCAAGGCTTCGGGGTTGAGCAGGTTGGGTGGGCGCTCGCCCGACAGCGCCGCGATCAGGTTGGCCGCCGCCAGCCGCGACATCCCCTCGCGTGCGCCAACGCTGGCGCTGCCCAGGTGCGGCAGCAGGACCACGTTCTTGAGCGTCAGCAGGCTCGCGTGGACCTCCGGCTCGCGCTCGTAGACATCGAGGCCGGCGCCCGCGATCACCCCTGTCGCGAGGGCCTCCCCCAGCGCCGCCTCGTCCACGATCGGGCCGCGGGCGGTGTTGATGAGGTACGCCGTGGGCTTCATCCTCTTCAGTGCCTCGGCGTCGATCAGGTGACGGGTCTCGTTGGTCAAGGGCAAATGGAGGCTGACGAAATCGCTGGTGGCCAGGAGCTCATCGAGCTCGACCCGTCGCGAGCCGAGCGCCTCCGCCTCGGCATGGTCGTGGCGGGCGGTGTGGAGCAGCTGCATGCCGAAGCCGCGGGCGCGGCGCCCGACCGCCGCCGCGATGCGGCCGAAGCCCAGCAGTCCCAGGGTCGCCCCGGCGAGGTCGGCGCCGACGAGCATGGTCGGGCTCCAGCCCTGGAACTCGCCGGCGCGCACCATCGCTTCGCCTTCGCCAAGCCGACGGGCGGCGGCCAGGAGCAGGGCGAAGGTGAGGTCGGCGGTGGCGTCGGTCAGCACATCCGGGGTGTTGGTGACCAGGATGCCGCGGGCGGTTGCGGCTTCGACCTCGATGTTGTCGTAGCCGACGCCGTAGTTGGCAATCGCTAAGAGCCCCGGCAGCCGGTCCATCAGGTCGGCGTCGATGACGTCGCGGACCAGCGGGACGATGCCGGCGCAGCCGGCCGCGGCCGCGGCGATCTCGTCCGCGGTCGGCTTGGTCTCCGATTCGTGGACGCGAACCAGAAAGCGCTCCCCCAGCATGTCCAGCCCCGGGCCGGGCAGCGGGTAGGTGACGTAGACGGCGTCCGTCAGGGGCGCCCGTCCAGCGCGTCGAGCAGGGCCTGGCACTGCTCCCAGGTCCCAATCGAGATTCGCAACCCGTGGGCGACCGAGGGTCGGGCGAAGTAGCGGACCAGGACACGGCGGGCGGCCAGGTCCTCGAAAACGGATGCGGCCGGGCGCGGCGGCACGGCGAAGATGAAATTGGCCCCCGAAGGCAGCACTTCCCAGCCGCGTCCGCCGAGCTCGTCGCTGAGGCGCTCGCGGTTCTCAACCACCTGCTCGACGGTGCGGCGCCAGGCGTCCCGGTCGTGCAGCGCGGCGGTGGCGGCGGCCAGTGGCAGGCGGCCCAGGTTGCAGATGTCCTTGACCGCCCAGAGGTCGGCGACCAGCTCCGGGCTGCCGATGGCGAATCCGACGCGGAGACCGGCGAGGCCGTACGACTTCGACATCGATCGCACCAGCAACAGGTTGGGGTGCTGGTCGAGGATCGTAAGCCCACTACGCGGAGAGAAATCGACGTACGCCTCATCCAGCAGCACCACGCCCGCCGACCGGCGGCAGAGCTCGGCGATGTCGTCGAGCGGCAGGAGCGTACCCGTCGGGGAGTTGGGGTTGACCACGACCTTGAGCGCGGCACCCGAGTCCACGAACGCTTGGGGCAGGCGGTAGCCATCATCGAAGGCATGCTCCTCGCCGTCCACCTCGTAGATCGCGAGCAGCTTGGGCACCAGCGTGTAGGACGGCTCCAGGTACGCGGCGCAACCGCCACCCGGGATGAAAGCCCGAACGGCCATCGCGAGGACCTCGTCGGCGCCGTTGCCCCCGACCACCTGGTCCGCGGTCACGTCGAAGACCTGGCTGAGGGCTTGGCGCAGCGCGCCCTGGGCGGGGTCGGGATAGAGCGGCAGCAGCTGGACCTGCTCGGCCACCGCCGCCGCCACCCCCGCGGCCGGCGGGAAGGGGCTCTCGTTGGTGTTGAGCTTGACCCACCTCTCGCCGTCGGCCGGTTGGGTTCCCGGGACGTACGGCTCGAATCCCTCCAGCGAGGGTTTGCGGAAGCGAGACATCAGGCTGCCGGCGACCGCCGGATGTCGGCGAGGAAGACCTCGATGGCCAACCGCGGGTTGACGTTGTTCTCGACCCGGTCGGCGGCCTCGCGCAGGCTCGCCCAGATCTCCAGCAGGGTGGGCAGGGTCAACGCCGGCCAGTCGGCCGCCTGGGCGCCGCCAGCCAGCTCGGGGGCGCCGGCGTGGCTGAAGGCCATGTCGCGGACCTGGGTCTCCCAGACGTCGAGCGCCTCTTTGGCATGGACGCGGTTGCGGGCGGTGTCGGGGGTGCCAAACCTTGCCCCCAGGCTGACGACGTCCAACCAGGACGCGCCCAGCAGACCGTCCAGGGCTTTTACCCATTCCATTCGACGCGCCGCATCGTCAGGAACCTCGGCCAGCCGCACCGCCCGCCCCGGGCAGCCGCCGGCGAGGTGCAGGAGCGCCGGCTCCAGCTCCAGGCCGCGAGCGAAGAGGAAGCCCGCGACATCGGCGTCGCCGAGGCGCTGGAACTCGACCTCCTGGCAGCGGGAGCGGATCGTCGACGGCAGCAGCTCAGCAGCTTCAGTGCAGAGGATGAGGACCGCGCCGGGCGGCGGCTCCTCGATCGTCTTCAACAGTGGCGCCGCGGCCGTCTCGCGGAGGCGCTCGGCTCGCGCCAGCACCGCCACCCGGCGGTCCGAGAGCATGCCCTTGAGGCTGAGGAAGGCCTGCAGCGGCTGCGCCGGCGCGCCCTCGACGTCAGCGACCTCGCCACCCGACCGGCCAGTCCGGCCGTCGCGCCGAATCGTCTCGATGCTGACCTGCTCGGCGTCGCTGTCCTCGACCCACAGGTCGGGGTGCAGGCTCTCCCCCACCGGTGCCCCGGCAGCGGCGAGCAGGTCGGCGGCGAAAGCCAGAGCGGTGGCCGTCTTGCCGATGCCGGCGGGTCCGGTGAATAGGTAGGCGTGAGCCGGCGAGTCCTCTTTGACCGCGTGCGCGAGGAAGGCGCGGGCGCGCTCGTTGCCGACAATGGCGTCGAGTTGCATACCTGATAATCCTCGCATGACGCAGCAAGCCGAAGCGCTCCACGCCGCCGATCCCGACCTGGCCTCCGCCGATCCTGAAATCGCCGGCCTGATCGCCGCCGAAGAGCGCCGCCAGGCCGACAAGGTCCGCCTGATCCCGTCCGAAAACTACGTCTCCCGGGCGGTGCTGAAGGCCACCGGGTCGGTGCTGACCAACAAGTACTCCGAGGGCTATCCGGGCCGGCGCTACTACGAGGGTCAGCAGAACATCGACCCCATCGAGGAGATCGCCCTGGAGCGCGCCACCTCGCTGTTCGGAGCCGAGCACGCCAACGTCCAGCCCTACTCCGGCTCACCCTGCAACCTGGCCGTATACCTCGCCTTCCTGCAGCCCGGCGACACCGTCATGGGCATGGCGCTCCCCGCCGGCGGCCACCTCACCCACGGCTGGAACGTATCGATCACCGGCCGCTACTTCCGATCGGTGCAGTACGGCGTCCGCCAGGACACCGGCACCATCGATTACGACCAGGTCCGCGAGATCGCCCGCCAGGAAAAGCCGAAGCTGATCTGGGCGGGCGGCACCGCGATCCCGCGGATCATCGACTTCAACGCCTTTGCGGAGATCGCCAAAGAGGTCGGGGCGATCTTCGCCGCCGACGTCGCCCACATCGCCGGCCTGATCGCGGGGGGCGTCCACCCCTCGCCGGTGCCCGTCGCCGACGTCGTGACGACGACCACCCACAAGACCCTCCGCGGGCCGCGCGGGGCGATGTTCCTGAGCAAGGAGGAACACGCCAAAGTACTGGACAAGGCCGTCTTCCCGGGGCTGCAGGGCGGGCCCCACAACCACACCACCGCCGCCATCGCAGTGGCTCTCAGGGAAGCGTCGCAGCCGGAGTTCAAGACCTACGCCGCCGGGATCGTGGCCAATGCCAAAGCCCTGGCGGCGGCGCTGCTCGAGCGCGGCTACGACCTGGTCTCGGGCGGCACCGACAACCACCTGATCCTGATCGACCTCACCGCCAAGAACGTGTCTGGCAAGATCGCCGCGCAGGCGCTTGACCGCGCCGGCATCGAGCTCAACTACAACACCGTCCCCTTTGACCCGCGGAAGCCGTTCGACCCCTCGGGCATCCGCCTGGGTACCCCGTCGGTGACGACCCGAGGGATGGGCGAGGCCGACATGGCGCGGGTCGCGGAATGGATGGATCTGGTCATCTCCGCCCCCGAGGACGAGGCCCTGGGTGAGCGGACCGCGGCCGAGGTGGCGGAGTTCTG
>DAITAT010000074.1:0-5446 GCA_036824145.1 Candidatus Dormiibacterota bacterium | reverse complement strand
AAGCTAGTCGAGCAGTAGCGGGACGCCTTCCAGGGGCTCGAAGCACCCGTATTCAAAGGCCGAACTGCTTGGTGCGCTGATTTCTTCGTCGAGCTTCCAGGCGCTGGAGCGCGAGCTGCGACTGAAGTAGCTCAGCGTCAGGTCGGCCAGCTCAGAGTGGTAGCAGTAGATCGGCTGGCCGGATGGATCGTGATAGGTCACCCCGATGAGGTCCTCACGATGGGGAGCGATGGTCCCGTGCAAGCGCTGGAGCCCGTACTCGCCGTCGAACTCCCAGGCATTCGGCGAATGGGCGGTCTGGGCCTTGAAGAGGTTGAGGGTGGTGTTTTTCAGCAGCCGCCGGCCGTCGCCGAGCTCGAGAAAGAGCGAGGTTATCGACCGGGGTGGCCCCGGCAGCTTGGGCCACGCGGCCACGCCGGTGAAGGCGCGCCCCTCCGCGCCCAGGTGTTTGCACTCCGCCCAGTGCCATCGCTGGCTGTGGCGGGCGCCAAAGACGTGCGCCTGCTCGCCCAGCCAGCCGTCGATCCTGGTTTCGGTGCCACCCTCGTGGATGGTGCCGGTCAGCCGGAGCAGTGGGTGCGGCTCCACGTAGCAGGTCGCCATCCGCGCGCCCCACTCGGGAGTCGGCTTGATCCCCGGCAGCAGCGCCTCGAAGTCGAGCTTCCAGGCGACCTCGCCGGCGGCATCGGTGAGGCGGCCGGAGCAGCCGTCCATGGCCAGCCGGTTGGAGTCGATCTCGAGGGTGAAGGGGCCGGTCGTCGTGCGCAGAGAATCGATCGGAAAGGTGGTGCGCAGGGCGCGGTTGCGAGGCTCGGCGGCGCGGTTGGTGCGCATGAACCAGACCTGCGCGAAGGACTCGCGGTCGGTGTCCGTCGGCGCCACCATGCTGTAGCGGATCCAGTAGCCGCGTCCCGACTCGGGGTCGTTGAAGGCGATGTAGTAGCCCTCGTAGTGGCCGCGCTTGCCCGGCTTCCAGCGCATGTCGTTGCCGTTCATCGCCATATGATTTACCGTCTCCCGGGGCTGAAGTCGGGAATTCCGGGCACTAGCCACGGGGTTGTGATAGGTACAGCTACAAGTTCAAGAGCCACGAGGTAGAGATGTCTGAAGCCAAGCAATACGACGTGATCATAGTGGGGGCCGGCCCTGCCGGTTTGGCCGCCGGGATGTACGCCGGTCGCATGGAGCTGAAGGCGATCGCGCTCGACCGTGGCGCCCCCGGGGGACAGCTGCTCAACACCCTCGACATCGAGGACTACCCGGGGTTCGAGCACATCACCGGCCAGGAGCTCTCCGAGAAGATGGAGGCCCATGCCCGCAAGTTCGGACTGGAGATCGACTACGACGAAGTCGAGGAGATCTACAAGGACGGCGATGACGTCGTCGTCAAGGGCCAGGTCAACACCTATCGGGCGCCCGCGGTGATCGTCACAGCCGGGGGTCAGCCCAAGAAGTTGGGCGTGCCCGGCGAGGAAGAGCTGGCCGGTCGCGGCGTCAGCTATTGCGCCATCTGTGACGGCGCCTTCTTCAAGGACCAGGTCGTCGCCGTGGTCGGCGGTGGAGATAGCGCTGTCGAAGAGGGCACCTTCCTGACGCGCTACGCCAGCAAGGTCTACATCATTCACCGTCGCGACAAATTCCGCGCCCAGGCGATTGCCGTGGCTGCGGCCAAGGCCAACCCCAAGGTCGAGTTCATCCTCGACACCGTGGTCGAAGAGATCGTGGGCGTTGACAACAAGGTCAAGCAGCTTAAGTTGCGCAACCTCAAGACCGACGCCAAGAGCGAGATCGAAGTGGGCGCGGTGTTCCCGTTCGTGGGCTTCCTGCCCAACAGCAACATCTTCCGCGACCACGTCGAGCACGACGAGCTGGGCTACCTCCACACCGACATGAACATGGCCACCAACGTCGAGGGCATCTACGCCGCCGGCGACGTCAGGCACCAGCTGACCAAGCAGATCACCACAGCCGTCGGTGACGGCACCACCGCGGTGGTGGCGGTGACCAAGCTCCTCGAGGAACGCCAGCAGGGCCGCGCCCAGGGCATCCCCGACGCACGAGACCACTCCGCCGCGTCCGCCGCCCAGGTCGAGGTCTAGAGCCCGGCTTGAAGCTGGCCCGCGCCGATAGCCTGGTCGACGCGGAGGCAGACCTCCTCCTTATCCCGCTGGCCGAAGGTGCCTCGCTACCGGCGGCCGCCCGCCCCCTGGACCGCGCCCTGGGCGGCGCCTTGCGAGAGATCCTGGCTGGCGACTTCAAGGGTAAATTCGCCGAGGTCGAGGCGACGCGCACCTTGGGCCGGGTGCGGGCGCGCCGCGTTGCCCTGCTGGGGCTGGGCAAGCCCGAGCACCTCGACTCCACCCGTCTGCGCAACGCCTTCCAGGTCGGCTTGAAGTCGACCGTCGGTCGCGCCCGGGTGCTTGCGGTGGCCTGGACCGGCGTCCCGGCAAGAAAGATCACCGCCGGCGACGTCGCTTCAGCGGTGGTTGGCGCCGCGGTGCGCCTCGGGTGGACCGAGGCCACCCACAAGAGCGGCCGCCGTCCCGACCCTGGCCTGAAGACGCTATCGCTGGTCGGGTTCCCCGGCATCGAGAAGCGCGACCTCGACCGCGCCACCATCCTGGGCGAGGCCACCAACCTGGCGCGCGACCTGGTCAACCGGCCGGCGTCGGAGCTGACCCCCGAGGCCTTCGCGGCGGAGGCCAGAGCGCTGGCCCGCCGTCATGGCCTCGACTACCAGGCCCTGGGCGAAGCCGACCTCAAGCGCCTTGGCTACGGCGCCATCCTGGCCGTCGCTTCGGGCTCGGCGAGGCCGCCGCGCCTGGTGGTGCTCCGCCATCGCGCAGGTCGCGCGAACGGTGTCCGACTGGCGCTGGTCGGCAAGGGAATCACCTTTGATACCGGAGGCATCTCGATCAAGCCCTCAGCCGACATGCAGTACATGCGCGGCGACATGGGCGGCGCCGCCGCGGTGCTTGGCGCCATGACCGCGATCGCTCGCCTCAAGCTCGACGTCGATGTCACCGGCATCCTCTGCTGCGCCGAGAACATGGCCTCGGGCACCGCGATGCGACCCGGCGACGTGGTCACCAGCGGCGCCGGCAAGACCATCGAGGTCGTCAACACCGACGCCGAAGGCCGGATGGTTCTGGCCGACGGCGTCCACCATGCGGTGAAGGCGGGTGCCACCCACGTGGTCGACATCGCCACCCTGACCGGCGGCCAGCGAATCGCGCTGGGGCCGGTGGCGGCAATGATCCTGGGCAATGACGCGAGGTTCACGTCGCGGGTGGTGGAAGCGGCCGCCGCGGCGGGGGAGAGGGTCTGGGAGATGCCGACCTTCGCCGAGTACGAGACCCAACTCGAGAGCACCATCGCGGACCTCAACAACTCGCCCGGGCGCGACGCCAGTGCGATCACCGCCGGGCTCTTTGTCCGCGAGTTCGCCGGTGGCCTGCCCTGGGTCCACATCGACATCGCGGCGCCGAGCTGGAACCGGGTCGCCTCGGTGAGCCAGGTGCCGCGCGGCCCGGCCGGGTTCGGGGTGGGGACGCTGGCCAACCTGGCCGCCCTGATGGCCCGATCTCCTTCACAGCTTGAGTCCGCAGCTAAATCTGATAAAACTGGTAGGAAATAAGGCAACCGGCCCGTCGGTTGTTTTGAAGGTGGAGTTTCAATCCTGATGCCGACCTTCCGCGAGCTCCTGGCGCAGGCCAAGAGTGAGATCAAAGAGGCCACCCCGGAGCAGGTTCACGAGATGCTCGCGAAGCCCGACGCGCCGGTGCTGATCGATGTCCGCGAGCCGGACGAGACGCAGCAGGGCGTGATCCCCGGGGCGGTCATCATCCCTCGCGGCTTCCTCGAGATGCGGGTCGAGGACAAGGTACCCGACCGCGACCAACCGGTGCTGATCTATTGCGCCGGCGGAGTGCGTTCGGCGTTGGCGGCCAAGAGCCTCCAGGACCTGGGCTATTCCGACGTGACCTCGATGTCGGGGGGCTTCGGCGGCTGGAAGGAGAAGGGCTTCAAGTTCATCGTCTCCAAGTCGCTTCGGCCCGACCAGCAGGCCCGCTACAGCCGGCACACACTATTGCCGGATGTCGGCGAGGCCGGTCAGATCAAACTGCTCGACGCCAAGGTGCTCCTCGTCGGCGCCGGTGGCCTGGGCTCCCCGGCCGGGGTATACCTGGCCGCGGCCGGCGTCGGCACCATCGGCGTTCTCGACTTCGACGTCGTCGACGAGAGCAACCTGCAGCGCCAGATCCTGCATACCACCGACCGGATCGGCATGGCCAAGACGGAGTCGGCGGCGATCGCGATGAAGGCGATCAACCCCGACGTCAACGTGGTCCAGCACAACGAGCGCATCAGCTCCGAGAACGTGATGCGGATCATCGAGCCATACGACATCATCGTCGACGGCTCTGACAACTTCGCCACCCGCTACCTGCTCAACGACGCCGCCGTCTTCACCGGCAAGAAGATCGTCCACGGCAGCATCTTCCGCTTCGACGGCCAGGTGACCGTGCTCGACCCGACCCACGGCGGCCCCTGCTACCGCTGCCTCTTCGGCGAGCCGCCGGACCCCGACAGCGACATGGCGCCCAATTGCGCTGAGGCCGGGGTGCTGGGCGTGCTGCCGGGCACCGTCGGGATCATCCAGGCCACCGAGGCGGTCAAGCTGATCCTGGGCATCGGCGAGCCTTTGATCGGCCGCCTGCTGATGTTCGACGCGCTCGACATGACCTTCCGCGTGTACAAGGTGCAGAAGAACCCGCAGTGCCCCGTCTGCGGCGAGCACCCCACGATCACCGAGCTGATCGACTACGAGGAGTTCTGCGCGATGCCGGCGTCAGCTCGCAACGGTCACACTCCCGCCGCGACGCCCGCGGCCCCCGTCAGCTCCTAGTCAGGTCAGGCAAGCTCCAGCTCCTGGGGGACTTCCTCCTCGAGTTCGTCCCAGGGGTGGGTGCCCGGGGCAACGAGCTCGGTACCCCGCCGGAAGGCGGCCATCGCTTCGGTGTTGGTGTAGAAGGCCTCGACTTCCTTCTGTAGCGATGCATGGTCGGGATACTCGGTCTCCAGGATCAGCTGGTTGAATGCCCCGTAGCCCGGCGTCATGAGCCGCGACTCAACCCACCCGTTTTTCCGGGCCACCTCATTCATGTCGCGGGCCCACTTGAGGCCGTCGTTGAAACGCCCCAGGGTGATGGTCTGATGAAGACGGTGACGGACCATGGTGAAGCCTCCTCTCTATCCTGACGTTGGGCCCATGATAGCCGCGATAGTCCGCGGTCGTTGCCCCAGGTCCAGGGCTGCTTGGGGCGGCCAGGGAGCGAACCTAGAATCCGAGGATGGACTGGGTCGAGGTGCGAGACCGGCTCGTCGCCCACGCTCTCGAGAGCGGCTGGGCCGCCGCCGGGGTCGCCGGGCTGGCGCCGTTCCG
>DAITAT010000073.1:0-5536 GCA_036824145.1 Candidatus Dormiibacterota bacterium | reverse complement strand
TTGCCGGAGCCAGCGCTGGCTTGGCAGCAGCCGCAGCTGCCGGAGCGGGAGCTTCCGCTGGCTTGGTCTCGTCGGGCTTCGGCTCTTCTGCGGGTTTCGGCTCTTCAGCAGGCTTGGCCTCTGCTGCCGGAGCCGCCGCCGGCTTGGCAGCAGCCGCAGCAGGAGCGGCCGATTGCGGCGTTGGGGTCGGGCCAGCTGCGGGCGTTGGCGCGACCGCCGGGGTGGCGCTGCGCGAGCGCTGCAGCGCGTAGAGCAGCCAGATCGCGCAGAAGATGATCAGGATCATGATCGTCCCGCCGAGTAGCGGCCCGAATGGGAAGTTGTCGACCGGTTCGGCGACGATCGCTCCGGGAAGCGGCGAGACGAGCACTGCCACGCTCTCAGGGCTCGAAGCAACCGCGGTCGGCCCGCTAGCGCCGGACGCGGCCGGGCTGGGCTGAGCCGCAGCGCTGGGCGAGGGGCTCGGCGCGGCCCCGGATGGGGAAGCGCTCGGGACGACCGCGACCGGGCTGCTCGAGGCGGTCGGTGCCGGCGCCGCGCTGGCCGCGATCGCGACCGGAGAGGGTGACGGTGGGCCCGCCGTGGGAATCGGCGCCGGCACGAAGGCCTCCTGGCTGCCCGCCCCCAGCATGTGCGATTGGATCGCGCCGGCGGCTATTACGCCCCCGACGGCGAGGACGGCAAAGATGGCTGGAAAGAGGAAACGCAGGGTATCCTTCGGCCGCATCACGGGACACTTTAGCGGAATCGCGCCCCCCGACGGCAGCTTCCCGGCGAAGCCGGGTCAGGCTCTACTCGGTGCTGACGGAGGGGTCGACTTGCTGGTTGCGGGCGATCACCTTGGCAAACTGCCCGTGAGGCGCCACCGCCAGCTCGCGGACCTCCCTGGCCTCGTCGGGCTGGTTGCCCTCGTCGAGGGCGTCGGCGTATCCACCCAGCATCTCGGCGATGTTGGCTTCGTCGGTCGCGTCGAGCTTGTCGACGATGGCCACCACGGCAGCGGTGGCCTTACGACGCCCGAGCGCCGCGATGTCCATGCCCATCTCGGGCTGAAGGCGGATGTACACCACTCCCCCGGTCATCCCGGAGCACATCCAGGGGCCGGGGTCACCCAGGACGATGGCGCGACCCAGGGTCATGTACTCGAAGGCAAAACCCTTCAGATTGGCCCGGCCGGCCATGTTGCCCTGGTCATCGTCGACCGGGCCCCGGAGCCTGCCCCCGATCACCACGTCGGCGCCCGACAGCCTGATGCAGGCGCGCGAGTCGGCGTCGCCCTGGATGTAGAAGGTGCCGCCCTGGGCGCCGTATAGCAGCGACTTGCCCACCGAGCCGTCCAGCCGCTTGCCCTGCCAGTTCATCCCCTTGAGGATCGCGACCCGACCTCCCAGCGAGCCCTTGCCAACGCCGTCCTGGGCACCGCCCTCGACCTTCACGGAAACTCCCTTGACGTTGAATGCAGCGAGGCCGTTGCCGGGTATGGTGCCCTCGTGGAAGACGAGGTCGGTCGAGATGTTGCCGTTCCAGCGCGCCGCCATCCGCCCCCGCGTCAGCTCGCCCGACAGGTAGGTCCCCAGGGCGCGGTCCATGGAGGTCACCTTGTCGTCCTCATAGACGACTTCGGTCTGGCCCCGCTCGATCTGCTCGACCGCCATCCCCGCGATCACCTTGGTGAGGTGGTTCAGCGGCCTGCGCATGGGCCCCTGGGGTGCGCAGAAGTCCTCGATCGAGTAGTCCTGCGCCGTGACCGTGATCATCTCGGTGAGGTCGAGGCGGTCGTGGCCGCGCGACTGGACCAGCAGGTCGCAACGGCCGACCAGGTCCTGGGTCCGCACCGCCCCCAACGCCGCCGTCAACTCCTTGACCTCCTCGCCGACGGCGCTGAAATAGTTGACCAGGTTGGTGACCGCCAGGTCGAGCTCCCGCGGCACCCAGCGCTTCATGCCCTTGTGATCCGCCTCTTCCTGGGTGGTGACCTGGGTGGCGATGCCGACGTGGCACGTGTCAAGCTGACAGCCGCGACAGATGGTGCAGCCGATCGCCACCATCGACATGGTGCCGAAGCCGCAGCGGTTGGCCCCGAGCAGGATCATCTTGATGACGTCGGCGCCCCCCTTGAGACCGCCGTCGCACCAGACCTCGACCTTGTCGCGAAGACCCGACGCCTGCAGCGCCAGGTGGGCCTCGCGGACCCCGATCTCGACCGGCAGGCCGACGTGTCGCAGCGCGTGGGCGCGAGCCGCACCGGTGCCGCCGTCAAAGCCCGAAAGCGTGACGATGCCAGCCCCGGCCTTGGCCACGCCCACGGCGATGGTGCCGATGCCGGGCACCACCGGCAGCTTGACCGCCACCCGGGCTTCGGGGTTGCCCGTCTTCAGCTCCTCGATCAGTTGGGCCAGGTCCTCGATCGAGTAGAGGTCGTGGTTGTTAGAGGGGCTGATCAGGTCGATGCCCGGCGCGGCGTTGCGTGCCAGCGCCACCCGCTCGGTGACCTTGGTGCCCGGCAGGTGGCCCCCCTCGCCGGGCTTGGCCCCCTGGCCGATCTTGATCTCCAGCAGGTGCGACGAGTTGAGGAGCTCGCTGGTTACCCCGAACCGCCCGCTGGCGATCTGCTGGCCGCGCCATTTGGGGTACTTGCCGATGAGGTCGGGCAGCTCGCCCCCCTCACCGTTGATACAGATCATGTTCAGGCGCTTAGCCGCTTCGGCGTAGGCGCGGTAGGCCGTCTCGCCCTGTGAGCCGAAGCTCATCGAGCTGATGTTGAGCGGCAGCGAGTGGTCGCCGACCGAACAGTCGACCTCGAGCCCGAACAATGTCGTCCCCAAGGCATTCGGCTGCAGCTTTAGATCGAGCGCGTGGCGGAGAGAAACCGGGTGCTCCATCTCGAGCTCGCGTACCTTGGCGGCGAAGTCGATGTAGCCCTCACCGCTTTCGGCGACATGCCCAGCCAGCTTGTAGACGAAGGGGTTGAAATGGAAGGTCTTGCCCAGCGTCCCGGCGCCTTCGCCGTGGGCCACCTTGTAGCGCTCGGCGGCGTCGCGCTCCAGGGCGGCGAGCGACAGCCCGCGTCCCTCGGAGCCATAGAAGTTGCGCATCCGGAAATAAGCTGCCAGCTCAGGCTCCAGACCGATCGATGCCTGGAAGCGCCCATAGCCGCGCAGCTCGTGGATGCCCATCGTGCTGATCACCTTCTCGAAGCCTTTGCGCAGCGCGCCGACCAGGTTTTTGAGCGCCTCCGGGTTGTCGGCGTGCATCGCGATGTCGAGCATCAGGTAGGGGTTGATGGCGTCCGCGCCCAGAGCTATCGCGATCGCCAGGTCGTGGAGGTTGCGCAGGGCGCCGCTGCGCAGGACCAGCGCCACCCGCCGGCGGTAGCCTTCTCCGCGGCTGTCCTTCTGTAGGCGCAGGGCAGTGTCGATGCGCGACAACGCCAGGTGGGGATCGATCGGGTGTCGCCCGTCTCGAAACGCGCCACCGTCGTCGACCAGGATCAGGTGGGCGCCATCGATGGCGCCGTTGGCGGCCTCCTCGCCGATCCGCTGGACGGCACGGCGTAGGCCCTCCTCGGGGCGGTAGGCGGCGGTGATGATCTTGACCGCCCCGGGGTCCTCGGCGAACTCAGCCAGCAGCTCCTCGAGGCTGTAGGTACCCAGCGACTGCGCCATCGCCTGGTACTCATCGAAGGGCATCACGTCTTCCTTGAGGTGGCCGCCGAGGATGATCGGGTGGGTCAGCTCCATCCGCTTGTGGGGGCGAACCTGCTTGCCCGTGCGCATCTGCGGACGCCTGCCAAGGATGCTGCGCAGCGAGAAGTGCTCGATTTCCCGCTCACGGTCGATGGCGGGGTTGGTCACCACCGCCACCGTCTCCTTGAAGTAGTCGGCGATGTTCTGGCGCTGGTCGTTAAGACAGGCCAGGGCGCCGTCGTAGCCGAGCGAGCCGATTTTCTCGTTGCCGGTCCCGGCCAGACGCTCGACGGCGTCAAGGTCCTCGCGGTCCCAGCCGTGGGCGGCGAGGAGGAGACCGTGGTCAGGAACGGCCGAGCTGTGCTCAGCCAGGTACTCGCGGTAGTAGCGCTCGTGCTGCTTGGTGGCCTTGGTGGGGACCGGCCCCTCGAGGTGCTGCCGGTACCCTCGGATGCCGGGCCACCGATGGCGGGCCAGCTCGTTGACTCGCTTCTGGATCTCGGGATGGCGAAGGACGCGGACTCGATGGCCGCGCTCGACCTGGACCGCGATCCGTTCGCCGGGCGCCAACGGCTCGGGGTCGGCGGTCATCGCCTCGATGGGGATGACGCCTTTCTCGGAGGAAAAGAAGAACTCCTTCTCGGTCTCCCCGAACCAGAGCGGCCGTAGGCCCATGGCGTCGACGCCGAAGACGCATTCGTCGCCGTAGCGGCTGACGATCCCGGCAGGGCCCTGCGAATACGGCCCCCAGACCTGGCGGAAGAACATGTATGTGTCCTGAAGCACCGGGGCCAGCTGCTTGATCTCGGAGAGGATCGGTGGGAACAGCATCTCCACCGCCTCCATGATGGTGAGGCCGTACTGCAGCACCATGGTCTCCAGGACGCGGTTGAGGTCCTGGCTGTCGGAGCCACCCTCGACCAGCTGGGTGCCGATCGCCACCGCCTCGTCACGGAGCTTGGCGATGGTGTTGATCTCGCCGTTGTGGCCGAGCATGCTGAACGGCTGAACCCGGGCGAATGCCGACGCGGTGTTGGTCGAGTAGCGGTTGTGGCCGATGGTGATCGCGGAAACGAAGTCGGGCTGCCGCAGCTCGGGGAAATACCGGGTCAGGGTCTCGGCGCTGCCTCGGATTTTGTAGACGCAGGAGTCGGCGCTGAGTGAGGCCACGTGGATGGGGGTCTCCTGCTCAATCGCCAGCTGCACCGTGAAGAGGCGGCCGTTGACCTCCTCTGACGGCCCCTGGCTGAGGAAGCCAGCGAGCTGCCAGAAGTCAGGCTCCTCTTCGCGCCCGGCCGGACCCAGCGCGTCGGTCTGAACCTCGCCGCTGCCGCTCCAGAGAATGTCCGCCCCGGCGGCCTTGAACTGCCGCTCGACCCATTCCTTGACCTTGCCGGCGCCCTCCAGGTCTCGAGGGATTAGGAAATGGCCGACAAAGAACCTCGGGTGGGTGGTCACCGCCTCGAAGAGACCGGCCTTCACCAGCCGCTTGGCCCAGAGCTGCCGCGGGATATCGGTGAGGATGCCGCAGCCATCGCCCTCGCCGTCGACGATCCCCGAGCGATGAGCCATCATCATGAGCGCCTCGATCGTGCGTTTGACGTTGCCGTGCGACGCCCCGCCCTTCTTGCGCACGTTTGCGATCAGGGCGCATGAGTCGTGCTCCTCCAGGAGGAGGTCCCGCTGCTCGGCTGCGGGGACGGGTTGGATCAAGATCGCCTCCAGATGGCCCGGAAGGCCCGCGCCTGGTGTGGTTGGCAGGAGAAGATCGAGGCGGGATATGCATCATAGCAACGAATTTGGCAGTTCGTCGAACATGACTGGGCAGTCAGGTTGATATCTCCGGAGAC
>DAITAT010000003.1:0-62628 GCA_036824145.1 Candidatus Dormiibacterota bacterium | reverse complement strand
GGGTTAGCGAAGGGAACGAAGCGCGTGTTGACCTGGCCCCAGGCGTTGTAGTTCATCTCGGAGACCGTGAAGCCGTCGGGCTGGACGCTCTCGACGTAGCCCACGTGGCCCCAGCCGCTCATCCGCTGGTCCCAGACCGCGACAGCGCCGACCCTGGCCTGGTTGCCAACCGGGAAGCCGTAGGCCTGGGCGTTCCCGTACCACTCCCAGGCATTGCCAAACCAGGGGATGCAGCGCCGGTTGGCGACGTACCAGGTGCAGTAGCCGTAGTCGAAGTGATTGCTGCAGGACCCGCCACCGCCACCAGAGCCGGCGCCGCTCCCAAATCTGGGTGCCGGCGGCGCCTGCAATGCCGCGATCTGCTTGTTGATCGCTGCGATCTTCGCCAGCAGCGCCTGCGAGGTGCCGTCGATCGAGGCCACGCGGTTGTCGTGGTCAGCCACCTGGACCAGCAGCCGGCCGTTCTCCTGCTCCAACTGAGCCTGGACCTGGGCGGCCTGCTTCTGCTTGGCGGCGAGGTCATTGGACATCGAGGTCAGGGCTTGCTCATCGGCCTTGAGTTTTCGAGCGGTGTCGGCGATCCTGCGGTTCACGCTCTGGGTGGCCATCACAGCGTTGATCGCCTGGCTGAAGTTGCTCGACGAGAAGATCACCGATAGCCCGTCGTTGTTGGTGTGCTGTTTGTACTGGCCCCGGGTCAGGTCACCGAGCAGATGGCGCTGGGTGTCGATCTCGGCGCGGGTGGCCACGATGTGGGCGCGAATGGTGTCCTGCTGCCGCTGCAGATCGACGAGGATGGCGGCGTTCTCGCTTACCTGCGCCTGGGTGTTGCGCAGCGCATTCTCGGCGACGAGGAGGTCCTGGAGCGCCTGGGTCTTGTCTCCACCAAGTGCCGACACCTGTTGCTGCAGCTGCTGACGCTGGGCGAGGAGGGTGCTGATCTGGTCAGCTGATGCGGGAACCGATTGGAGAAGTGGGGTCGCCAGAACCGTGCCAATGCAGACTGCCAGCACACGCGTCCGGATCCCCAGGATTACTCCTCCAATGAAGTTAAGGTCGGGCGCCCATCCCGTGAGTTCCCGGCTCCGGGTGCTGAGGTAGAGGCCCAGCGGGGCGCTTTGATACTTGGCACACCCTAACCAACACCTGGCCCGAGGTCAAGTTGGGGCGGGCTTTGTGACTCTGCTGGGCCGATTGGCACCTCGCGGCCGCCGGGCGGGTTGGGGTGACTTGAGCGATGCGCGTTAGAGGGGGTCGACGTCGACACTGAAGCCGCGACCGTCGGGCAGCAGGGGCATGACCGGGTCGAGGTCGCCGGCCTTGATCGTGATCGACCACCGGTATTCGCCCCGAACTCGATGGATGAAGGCCGGGCTGGGCCCCATGACCACGACCTCGGGACTGCCACCGGCCAGTGTGCGCCGCAATGCCTCGGCGTAGGCGGTCGCCGCCGTGCGAGCCTTATCGTCGTCGGCGCCCGACGCCGTCACGTCGACGAGCCGGCAGAAGGGTGGAAAATTAAGGGCCTCGCGAACCGCCAACTCCTCGGCGAAGAACCCGTGGTAGTCGTGCCCCAGCGCCAGGCGGACAGCGTAGTGGTGAGGATTCATCGTCTGCACCGCCACCCGCGAGCCGCTTCGGCGGGCCCGTCCACCGACCTGCACCAGCGACGCGAAAGTATCCTCGGCCGCTCTGAAGTCGGGGTATTGGAGGGCCTGGTCGGCATCGATAACGCCAACCAGGCCGACGCGGGGCAGGTCCCAGCCCTTGGCCACCAGCGAGGTGCCCACGAGGATGTCGGCGCTGCCGCGCGAGAAGTCCTCCCAGATGCCGTAGTAGGAGTCGCGGGTGCGCGCGGTGTCGCGATCCAGGCGCAACGTCCGCGCTTCCGGGAATAGGCGTTCGGCCTCGGCCTGGATCCGTTCGGTGCCGAAGCCGACAGTGCGCAGGTCGCGGGCATCGCAGCTGGGGCACTGCTGGGGCAGCGCCTGGCTGTGGCCGCAGTAGTGGCAGGCCAGGCTCCTGGTGACGCCGTGGTAGACCAGCGAGACGCTGCAGTTGGGGCAGCCGACCGCCTCGCCGCATTTGCGACAGCGCGCGTACCACGCCAGCCCCCTCCGGTTGAGGTAGAGGATGACCTGGCCGCCCGCCGCCAGCTCCTCGCGGCAGAGCTCGACCATCCTCGCCCCCAGCGGTCGGTTGAAGCTCCTGCCGTCGTCGCGGCGCATGTCGATGATCTCCATGCTGGGCAGCGGCTCGCCTCCGTAGCGGTGAGGGAGTTCGAGGATGCGAGCGCCGTCGAACTCGCCGGCGGCGCGGCCGTGGGCCTCGTAGCTGACCACGCTCGGGGTGGCGCTGCCCAACAGCACCACCGCCCCCGCCAGGTCGCCCAGCCGGTGAGCCACGTCGACGGCGTGGTATCGCGGCACCCGGAGCTGCTTATAGGTGATCGAGTGCTCCTCGTCGACGATAACCAGGCCGAGGTCGGGGATGGGGGCGAAGATAGCGGCCCGCGGCCCGATCGCAACCAACGCCTCGCCACGACGCAGGCGGTTCCACTCCAGCGCCTTCTCGCTGGGGGTGAGGCGGCTGTGGAGGACGGCGATCTGGCCGGCGAAGCGCTCCGCGAACCGCCCCGTCACCTGGGGCGTCAGCGACACCTCGGGGACCAGCACGATCACGCCGCGGCCCAGCTCCAGGCATTTGCCGATCGCTTCGAGGTAGACCTCGGTCTTGCCGCTGCCGGTGACGCCGTGCAGGAGGAGACGCCCACGGCGGCGCTGGAGCGCATCCTCGACGGCGGCGACCGCCGTGGCCTGCTCGGGGGTCAGCTTTGCGCTGGCGACGTCCTGCTCGGCCCCCGCCAGGGTGCGGTCACGGCTCTCAACCTGGGGGCCGCGCCTGCGCTTGCTACCCGACTTGAGGGACCGGATCCCGGGCGGGATCATGGCTCGCACCGTCTCAGCCAACGGCGCCGCGTAGTGTGCCGCGATCCAGCGCGCCAGCTCGACCTGATGGGGCTGGAGTGGCGGCGGCTCGTCCGCCAGCGACTCGATCGGGCGCGGTGATGGGTAGTCAGACCTGGGGCTCAGGCCCAGCACGTACCCGGTCACGGTGCGCTTGCCAAACGGCACCACCACGCGGGCGCCCTCGGCGATGGCCCCGGCAAGCTCGTCTGGGACCTCGTACGTGAAGGACTCCAGCGACGGCCCGGTTCGACGGTCGACTACGACCTGGGCGTAGAGGCTCAGCGGCCGCGCCCGATCAGGTACATCAGGCCCAGCGCCAGCAGGAACAGGACCATGAGAAAGGCGACCGCGCGGTAGTCGGTGATGGACTCCCCGGGGCGCCGCGGGGGCAGGTCGTCGTCAGGCTCCGGGTCGCTCGGCTCGGCGCCGCCGGCAGGCGACATCAGGAGACTTTCTCGCTCCGCCCCTTGGCTCGCAGAGCCTCCAGCGCTGCGCTCAGGATCTCGTCGGCGACCTCCTCCTTGGGGGCTCGGCTGACCTCCCGACGACTGCCGTCGCGGCTGATGATGGTGACTTCGTTGTCGGTCGCGCCGATGCCGATGTTGGGATCGGAGACATCATTGGCGACGACCAGGTCCAGCCCCTTGGCGACCAGCTTCTCCTGGGCGTTGGCCAGCACCTCATGGGTCTCGGCCGCGAACCCGACCCGGACCAGTCGGCGACCCACGCCCAGCGCCGCCAGCGAAGCCAGGATGTCCTCGGTGCGCTCCAGGGCGAGGTCCGTGGTGATGTCGGCTTTGCGGAGCTTCTGCGGCGCCACCTGGCGGGGGCGGAAGTCCGCCACCGCGGCCGCCATCACCAGCATGTCGGCGGTCTCGACCGCGGTCTTGACTGCGTCGCTCATGGCCGCCGCGGTGTCGACGCGCGACGCCTCCACCCCCGCCGGCACGGTCATCGCCGAAGCCGTGACCAGGGTCACACGGGCCCCCCGCGCCTCCGCGGCGGCGGCGATCGAATGGCCCATCATCCCGCTCGAGCGATTGCCGATGTAGCGCACCGGGTCCAGCGGCTCGCGGGTGCCCCCGGAGGTGACGACGATGTGCAGGTCGGCCATGTCCCGCTCGCCAGGCAGGGCGTCCCGGAGCGCGCGCAGGATCTCGTCCTGGTCGGCAAGGCGACCCATGCCGATGTCGCCGCTGGCCAGGTGACCCTCCACCGGGCCGGCCAGGACGACGCCGCGCCGCCGCAAGGCCTCGACGTTCTCCATCGTGGCCGGCTGTTCCCACATGCGGTTGTGCATGGCCGGCGCCAGCACCAGCGGGGCCGTCGTCGCCAGCACCGTGGTGCTGACCACCTCGTCGGCCAGGCCGTGCGCCAGCTTGGCGATGAAATTGGCGGTGGCGGGCATCACCAGGAAGGCCTCGGGCCAGTCGGAGAGCGCGATGTGGACCTCGCCGCCCTCGCGGCCGGGGCTGGTCTGGGTGCCGAAGAGGTCGCTGGCAACAGGCTGGCCGGACAGAGCTTCGAAAGTCAGCGGCGAGACAAACCGGGTGGCCTCGGGCGTCATCGCCACGCGCACCACGGCGCCCGCCTGGACCAGCAGGCTCACCGTCTCGGCGCACTTGTAAGCCGCCACGCCGCCGCAGACGCCGACCAGAAGGCGGCGGCCGGCAAATGCGCGTCGGGCCAGATAGGGGTTCAAGCGGAGTCCCTCCGGCGACGTTCCTGGATCAGGTCCAACACCTCACGGGCGGCGCGGTCGAGGTCGTCGTTCACCACCACCGCGTCGTACTGGTCAGAGTATCCCATCTCTACCTCAGCATCGGCCTGGCGCCGCGCGATCTCCTCGGGGTCCTCGGTGGCCCTCGCCGCCAGGCGGCGTCTGAGTTCCTCGATGCTCGGCGGGGCCAGGAAGATGAGGAGCGCGTCGGGCACCAGCTTGCGGACCGACATGCCGCCCTGCACGTCGAGGTTGAGGACGATGTCTCGACCCGCCTCCAGCACCTCCTCGATCCGTCGCCGCCCCGTACCCGAGCGATGGCCGTGTACGTTGGCCCACTCCAGCAACTCGCCCTCGGCAACCAGGCGATCGAATTCCTCATCGCTGACAAAGCTGTAGTCGACTCCGTCTACCTCCCCGGCACGGGTCTTCCGGGTGGTGTAGGAGACGCTGTAGGAGAGCGAGGGGTCGAGCTGGAAGACGCCTTCGAGGACGCTGTCCTTGCCCACCCCGCTGGGACCGGAGACAACCACCAGCAGCCCCCGGCGCGTCAGGGCAGCCTCAGCAGGCGCAGCGCCTTCTGGAAGTCGGGTGGAGGTGCGGTCTCGAACTCCAGCGCATCGCCAGTCACGGGATGACGGAATCCGAGGCGATGGGCGTGGAGCGCGGGCCGGTCGATCAGCTTTGGTCCCCCACCGCGACCGTAGGTGGCGTCGCCGACCAGCGGGTGGCCGATGGCGGCGAGGTGGACGCGGATCTGGTGGGTGCGCCCGGTGCCCAGCCTGACCTCGAGATACGTCGCGGCCTCGAGGGGCTCGAGGACGGTGAACCGCGTCAGCGCGGCGCGCCCACCATCGACCACCGCCATCCGCTTGCGGTCCCGCGGGTCGCGGCCGATGGCCCCGTCGACGACGCCATCCCCGGTCAGCTTGCCACGGGCGATGGCAAGGTAGACGCGGCTGACCTTGCGCTCGGCGAGGTCGGCGCTGAGCCGGCGGTGAGCGATGTCGTGCCGGGCCACCAGGATCAGGCCGCTGGTGCCCTTGTCCAGCCGGTGCACGATGCCGGGGCGGTGCGGGCCGCCGGCGGTGGGCCAGTCGGAATGGATCGCCAGCAGTGCGTTGACCATGGTCCCCGTGGCCTGCCCGGCGCCGGGGTGGACCACCATCCCCGCTGGCTTGTCGATGACCATCAGGTCATCGTCTTCGAAGACCACGCGCAGGGGGATGTCCTCGGCCTGGGGCGCCGCCGGGGTGGAGTCGGGGATGGAGATGCTGACTCTGTCGCCGGCGGCCACCGCTCGGCTGGGCCGCGCGCGCCTGCCGTTGACCAGCACCGAGCCCTCCCGCACCAACCTGGTCGCCACCGCCCGCGACGGCACCACGCCCGCAGCGGTCAGGAAAACGTCAAGCCGATCGACCGGCGCCTGGACCACCAGAGCGGTCTCGACAGTCACGGCCTGATGCGGGACTGATGGTCCCGCCCGCTGAGGCGGACGGCGGAGACCACAGCCCCCACGACGATGAACGAATCGGCGAGGTTGAAGACCGGCCACCAGCGCAGGTCGATGAAGTCGGTCACCGAGCCGGCAACGGCGCGGTCGAGGGCATTGCCAATGGCGCCGCCGAGGATCATCCCCAGCCCGACGCGGAGCCAGGTCTCACGAGTCGGTATCCGGCGGTTGTAGAAGATGATGCTGGCGCTCGCCACCGCCGCCAACAGCAGGAAGAAAGTCCCGTAGGTCACGCCGACGCTGAAGGCTGCGCCGGTGTTTTGCGTGCGGGTGAGGTAGACCACCCCGCCCAGGAGACGGTCCGGCGTGTTCAGCACCAAGTTGTGCTGGACCAGCGACTTGGTGACGCGGTCGAGGAGAAAGGCCACCAGCGCCACGAGGTAGAGGAGCGTCTGGCGGGAAAGCGCCGGAGAGGCTATGCTCTCGGCCCCGCTGTCGGCCCCGCCATCGATCCCTTTTGGGGCCCGGTCATCAGTGGTGCTGCTCCTTGGATTTGCAGGCGACGCACTGGCTGGCATGTGGCAGGGCCTCGAGCCGCTCGCGCGGAATCGGCTCGCCGCACGTGACGCAGCTGCCGTAGCTGCCGTCATCGAGCCGCGCGAGCGCCTCGATCACGTGCCCGCGCATCTGTTCCAGGTTGTCGATCAGGGCGAGGTCCCGTTCGGCCTCGAACGTCTCGGTGGCTGCTTCGCCTACGCCGTTGCCGTAGCCGGCGGTTTCGTCCTTGCCATTGCGGGCGTTCTCACGGGCTTTCTCAAGCTCCGCCCGCTCGCCGTCCAGGCGCGCCAACTGAGCCTGCAGTTCCCTGCGCACACTCGCCAAATCCACCGTCGCGTCAGTCACCAAAGAACCTCTCTGTGGGTGCGCAGCACCCAAGTTCGAGATAGGCGCCGAGTATAACACCGGGCTTTTTTGAGGCTATCCGGGCGTCGATGCAGGTCGGCGTCGGTCATCAGACCTTGTTGAGCGCGAGCGCGAGCTCTTCGCCCTCGACCTTGAGCTCCGTGGTGTGCTCGCCGTCCTTGGCCGTCCCCGCCAGCGGCTGCAGCGACACCGCCAGCGTCTCCTGGCTGATGTGCTCACTCCAGTCGGCGATGGCCTCGGCCAGCTCACCGGCGGCCCGGTAGCGGACCTCGATCCGGTCCTCGATGTTGTAGCCAGCATCCTTGCGCGCGCCCTGGATCCGCCGCACGACCTCGCGGGCCAGCCCCTCGCGGCGCAGCTCCTGCGTCAGCTGCGTATCCAGCACGACCTCCCGCGAGTCGGGGTCGACGTACGTTAGCGCCTTGAGGTTGAGCTCATCGAGGACGATCGTCTCCAGCTCCGGGTCAAGCTCGGGGCCCGGGACGGTGGCTCCCGCCAGGGGCTGCCGCACCTTGAGGTTGGCCCGGTCGCGCTCCTTGTGCCCCATCTCTACCATCCGCCGCGCCCGATCCATGTCGGCCGAGAGCTGCTCGTCGATGGCGGCGGCGTCAACCGCCGGCCAGTCCGACAGGTGGACCGAGTCCGCCGCCGCCGGGCCGGCGAGGTTGCGATAGACCTCGTCGGCAAGGAACGGCGCGAAGGGCGCAAGCATCTGCGATGTGACCACCAGCGCCTCGTGCAGGGTCTGGTAGGCGCTGACCTTGTCGGTGTCCGATTCCGACTTCCAGAAGCGGCGCCGCGAGCGGCGGATGTACCAGTTGGAGAGGTCGTCGACAAAGCTTTCGATGGCGCGCGCCGAGCCATGGGGGTCGAACTCCTCGAGCTCGTCGGTGACGCGCCGAACGCAGAGGTTGAGCTGCGACAGTAACCAGCGGTCGAGTAGAGCGCGATTTCTGACCGGCAGCGGCGACGCGGCCGGCTCGAAGCCATCGAGGTTGGCGTAGGTGACGAAAAACGAGTAGCAGTTCCAGAGCATCCGGATGAAGCCGGAGAGGACTTCCTGGATCAGCTCCTCGCCAAAGCGGTAGTCGTTGCCTACGGCGGCGGCTGTGACGAAGTACCAGCGCACCGCGTCGGCACCAAATCGCTCGATCACCGGGATCGGATCGACGACGTTGCCGACGGACTTCGACATCTTCTTGCCGTCCTTGTCGAGGACGACACCATTTACGACGACGTTGCGATAGGAATTCTGGCCGCTCATCAGCTCGCCGATGGCCATCAGTGAGTAGAACCAGCCGCGGGTCTGGTCGATGCCTTCGCAGATGAAATCGGCCGGGTACTGGTGCTTGAAGAGCTCCTCGTTCTCGAAGGGGTGGTGGTACTGGGCGAAGGGCATGGCGCCGGAATCAAACCAAACATCAATCAGGTCGGGCACCCGGTGCATGGTGGCGCCGCACTTGCCGCAAGGGAGCTTGACCGCGTCGATGAACGGCCGGTGGAGGTCGTCGTCGAGGCTGAGGCCGAGCTCGGCGACAGATCCCACGCAGCGGCGCTCCTCGCAGCTCTCGCATTCCCAGATCGGCAGCGGGGTGCCCCAGTAGCGCAGCCGGGACAGGGACCAGTCCTGGAGCGACTCCAGCCAGTTGCCCATCCGCCCGTCCCGGATGTGACGGGGGTACCAGTTGGTGGCGCGGTTGATGGCGAGCATCTCCTCGCGCAGCTCCGACATGCGGATGAACCAGGAGTCCATCGCGTAGTAGAGGAGCGGCGTCCCGCAGCGCCAGCAGAACGGGTACGTGTGCCGGATGGTGCCTTTCTTGTAGAGCAGGCCCCGCTCCGAAAGGTCGACCATGATGGGGACGTCGGCGTCTTTGACGAACTGGCCTGCGAACTTCTCGACCTCGGGGTAGAAACGGCCGCTCAGGTCGACGACGTGGCGGATGGGGATGCCCTTGTCCTGGGCCAGCTTGAGATCGTCCTCGCCGTAGGCGGCGGCGGTGTGGACGATGCCGGTGCCGTCGTCAACGGAGACGAAGTCGGCCTCGACCACGAAGAAGGCGGGCTCCTCGGGAACCATGTAGTCGTAAAGCGACCGGTAGGTCTTGCCCACCAGGTCGGAGCTGCGCAGCTTCTCCAGCACCTCGTACTCGCCATCCAGGACTTCGAGGCGGTCCTCGGCGAGGATCAGCTTGCGATCGCCGTTCTCGACCTTGACGTACTGGATCTTGGGGCCGACCGCCAGCGCCACGTTCCCGGGCAGCGTCCACGGCGTGGTGGTCCAGGCGAGGAAATATGTGCCGGGCTCGTCGGTGAGCTCGAAGAGCGGATAGACGCTGGGGTCCTTTATGTCGTCCTGGTACCCCAGCGAGAGCTCATGGCTGGAGAGCGGGGTGGCGCAGCGCGGGCAGTACGGCACCACGCGGTATCCCTTGTAGAGCAGGCCGCGGTCCCAGACCCTCTTGAGGATGGCCCAGACCGACTCGGTGTAGGAGCTCTCATAAGTGACGTAGGGGTGGTCGAGGTCCAGCCAGAGGCCGAGCTTGTGCGTGAACTCGGTCCAGATGTCGATGTATCGGAAGACCGACTCCCTGCACTTCTTGTTGAAGGCGTCGATGCCGTACTCGTCGACCTGCTTCTTGCCGGTCAGGCCGAGCTCCTTCTCGACCTCGATCTCAACCGGCAGCCCGTGGGTGTCCCAGCCTGCCTTGCGGACGACTCGGGCGCCACGCATGGTGTGGAACCGGGGGAAGAGGTCCTTGAGGGTGCGCTGGATGACATGGCCCATGTGGGGCAGACCGTTGGCGGTTGGCGGGCCCTCATAGAAGACCCAGGTGTTGTCCGCGGGGCGCTCCTCGACCGACCTGCGGAAGATATCGGCCTCCTCCCAGAACGAGCGTACGCGCTTCTCCATCTCGGGGAAGCTGACCTTGCTGTCGACGGGGGTGAAGGCGCCGCGGGCCTGGGCGTCAGTCATGTCCTGAGGATCTTACGCAGCGGTGGAAAAGCTGGGGAAAGCCCTCTATCCGACGGCGACGCGGAGGACGTAATTACTGAGGAAGCTCAGGGCCAGGATCACCACCAGCGGCGAGAAGTCGATTCCGCCAAAGGCCGGCAGGATCCGCCGCACCGGCGCCAGCACCGGCTCGGTGACGTCCCACAGAAAGCGCGGGATGCCGGAGCTCCAGTCGCGAATGAAAAACGAGCCGATAGCGCGGGCGATGATCAGGAACGTGAAGACTTGGATCACCGCACCGATCAGGCGCACGAGCTCCAAACTCATCTCAAATCGTGCTCAAAAAGGGCGCTTCCCACGCGGACGATGGTAGCGCCTTCCAAAATCGCCACCCCGTAATCGGCCGACATCCCCATCGACAGATGCCTCAGCGGTGGGGCCACGCCGAGGGCATCGAGCCGATCTCGGAGGTCCCTGAGGGCGGCAAAGGTGGGGCGGGCGGCCTCCGGGCTGCCGGCCAACGCCCCGATCGTCATCAGGCCCTCGACTTGCACGCCGGGCAGGCCCGAAACGGCAGCGTAATCGGCCCCAATTTGGCCTGTGTAAAAGCCGTGCTTGGCAGGGTCGCCATCGACATTGACCTGGAGCAGCACGGGGAGCACCTTGCTGGCTTCCTGGGCTCGACGCGAGAGCGTCTCGGCCAGGGCCAGGCTGTCTACTGACTCCACCATCGCGAAGGTCTCGGCGGCGAGGCGCGCCTTGTTGGATTGCACGTGGCCGACGAGGTGCCACTCAAGCCCGCGCGACGCCAGCGCCTCGATTTTGGGCAGCGCCTTCTGCATTCGGTTCTCGCCGAACAGCCGCTGCCCGGCGTCGGCGAGACCCGCGACGCCGGCGACGTCGGTGTCCTTGCTGACGGCCACGAGTTGGACCGACCCGGGGTCCCGACCGGCGCTCCGGCAAGCGTCCGCGATTCGATCGCGAACGCGGACCAGCAGGGCGGAGGCCTCAGTGGTGATGGGCGGGGTCGACAACCAGCGGCTGGTCCACGACCACCACCGCCGCCGACCGGGTCGTGGTGCCGTCGCGCCGGAATGAGGCCATCGCCGGGTCCTCGAATGTGCAGCGCTGGACGCGGTCGATGTGATCGTGGCCGACGCGCCCTTCGATGAGCTGCTGACGGAGGGCGCCGGCGATGTCGAATCGCGTCCGGCCGAGGGCGGCGTCGGCCGAGACGTGGCTCCCTAGACCAGCCTGGAAAGCGGCCTGGACGACGTCGTCGCCGACCTCGTAGCAGTCGCCACAGATCCCGGGTCCGATGACCGCGCGCAGTTCGCTGGCACGCCCGCCCGTCTCGCGGATCAGCCGGGCGACCGCCCGCGGCAGGATGCCGGCCACGGTGCCACGCCAGCCGCAGTGAACGATCGCCACCATCTTCTCGTGCGGCTCGTAGACCACCACCGGGAAGCAGTCGGCGACGGCGATCAGGAGCGGCCAGGGCTCTTCGGTGATGAGCCCATCGGTGTGCGGCACCCGGTTGCCGGGCGCGCAGTTCTCGCACCGGTGGACCACCGCGACGGTGGATCCGTGGACCTGGTCGGCGGTAACCATCAAATGCGGGTCGAAGCCGATCTCGTGCCCCAGCGCCTCCAGGCTTCGCTGACCCTCGGGCGTCTGCAGCGTCGCCCAGGCGAAGTCGCCGGCGGCGAGGGTGGTGAAGCCGTGCTTGAGGCCGGCGTCGGTCAGCATCTCGCTGCGGAGGACAATGGGGGCCGGGGAAGGCGCGCTCACGGCCTCAATTGTCGCGCCAGCCGCTTGACGGCGCGCCCCTACTTGATGCCCTGCTTGCTGAGCAGTTGGTCGATCTCGCGTTTGACCTCTGTGAGGTCGCGGAACTGGCGATAGACCGAGGCGAAGCGGACGTAAGCGACGTCGTCGAGCTTGCGCAGCTTCGCCATCACCAGCTCGCCGATCTCTCGGGACGGGATCTCCATCTTGCCAGTCGACCGCAGCTCGGACTCGATCTCATCGATCGCGGCCTCGATGGTGTTGGGTGAGATGTCGCGTTTCTCGCAGGCCGTCATCAGGCCGTCGAAGAGCTTCTGGCGGTTGAAGTCCTCGCGGCGGCCGTCCTTCTTGATAACGTAGAAGGGGATGTTCTCGACCCGCTCGTAGGTGGTGAAGCGCTTATTGCACTCCAGGCATTGGCGGCGGCGCCGGATCGCCTCACCGGTGTCGGAATCGCGTGAGTCGACAACCTTGAGCTCTTCGTGACCACAATATGGGCACCTCAAGGCAGACTCGCTCCAGGGGAAAAGGACAACATGTTGTGCTCCGGCCGGATCGTAGCACTAATTGTTGTAAATGCTGACGGTTAGGTAGGAGCTGCGAGTATGGTTCTCAAGGCAGCGGTGGCCGCGCCCAGCTACGAGCGAACGAGGTCAGACCGCTCCGATCCCCACGCGAATACCCGGAGCTGAGCGCGGATCTTGTCGCCTTTAGAACCGCCTTCGGAGCTCCGGGCTGTCAATCGACCCTTTGAGACAGTTGCGCTACCGGCGGTTGCGCAGGAAAGCGGGGATGTCGAGGTCTTCGCTGTCGAACGTCGGGGTGGCCGGGACGCCCTCCTTCTCCCTCGTCGCGGGGGCGTAAGCGCGTGCGCTGTCGGACGCTTCGAAGGCGTCCATCTGGCCGACCCGCTCGCTGGTGAAGCCTGTCGCCACCACCGTGACCTTGACCTCGCCCTGTAGGCGCTCGTCGATGACGGTGCCGAAGATGAGGTTGTCGTCGTGGGCGTTGGCGGCCTCGCGGACCAGGTTGGCGGCCTCGTTGACCTCGACCAGGGTGAGATCGGGACCACCGGTGATGTTGAGGAGGATGCCGCGGGCGCCGTCGATGGTGGTCTCCAGCAGCGGGCTGGAGATGGCGTTCTTGGCGGCGTCGGCGGCACGGGTGTCGCCACTGCCGAAGCCGATGCCCATGAGGGCCGCGCCCTGGCCGGCCATGATCGTCTTGACGTCGGCAAAGTCGAGGTTGATCAGGCCCGGGAAGACGATCAGGTCGGAGATGCCCTGGACGCCCTGGCGAAGGACGTCGTCGGCGATCTTGAACGAGTCGGCCAGCGGGGTCTTCTTGTCGACCACCTCAAGCAGGCGCTGGTTGGGAACGACGATCAGGGTGTCGACCTTGTCGTGAAGGCTCTGCAGCCCATCCTCGGCGACCTGCTTGCGGCGGGCACCCTCAAATGCGAAGGGTTTGGTGACGACGCCGATTGTCAGCGCGCCAGCCTGGCGGGCGATCTCGGCCACCACCGGGGCCGCCCCGGTGCCGGTGCCGCCGCCCAAGCCGGCGGTGATGAAGACCATGTCGCAGTCCTTGACCAGCTCGGTGAGCTCCTGACGCGATTCCTCGGCGGCCTCCTGGCCCTTGTTGGGATCGCCACCCGAGCCCAGGCCGCGGGTCAGCTTCTTGCCGATGTTGAGCTTGACGTGCGCCTCGGAACCGTGGAGGGCCTGCAAGTCGGTGTTGACGGCGACGAACTCGACGCCACGAAGTTTGGACCGGATCATCCGGTTGACGGCGTTGCCTCCCGCACCGCCTATACCGACGACCTTGATCTTGGCGCTGCCGTCGATGGTCCTGTCTATTTCCCTAGCCATTGGGTCCTCCTTGCCCGAACCGTAGTCCGACGTCCCTGCCGACTGCGGTCGTTTCGCTGGCTGCCCCGTCTCTGCGGTGTCAGCCGTATCCAGATCAACAGCGGGCGGGGCTGTGTCCCCCGCATCCGGATCGCTTGCGGACTGGTCCTGGCCTCCCAATCCTCGGAGCCTCATCTGCTTGTCGAAATCAGAAAAAGTCACGTAACCATCTCAAGGTCTTCTGGTATGCATCCTGCAGGCTTACTGCAGCTGCCCCGTTAGATGCATGGGCCGGCGCCGTGAGCTTCGCGCCCCACTTTATCAGCCCCACCGCGGTCGCGAAAGAGGGGCCCGCCACCTTGTCGGCCATTCCGCGCACATTGATGGGAACCCCAACCCGCACCGGGAGGTCGAGGGTCTCGGCCGCCATCTCCGGCAGCCCGAGGAGCTTGGCGCCACCACCGGTGAGGACGAGGCCGCCGGGAAGGAGCCCCGCCTGGCCGCTGCGCTCGATCTCTGCCTTGATCATTTCCAGGATCTCGCGGGCACGCGGCTCGATGATCTCTGCGACATACACACGCGGCACTCCCTGGACCTTTTCGGCGCCGATCGGCTGGATGTCGATGATCTCGTCCCGCGGGATTAGCTGCGGCAGCGAGTGACCATAGTTGATCTTGGCCGACTCGGCGTCGGTGAGGCTTGTGCGCAGCCCGATGGCGAGGTCGTTGGTGACGTGGTTGCCACCCACGGGCAACACCGCGGTATAGATGACGCTGCCGTCCGAGAAAACGGCAAGGTCGGTGGTGCCGCCGCCGATGTCGGCCACGGCGACGCCCATCTCGATCTCGTTGTAGTTGAGAACCGCCTCGGCGCTGGCCAGCGACTGGATCACCAGGTCCTCGACGTTGAAGCCTGCCGAATGCACCGACTTGACCACGTTCTGGACCGCGGTGGTGGAGCCGGAAATGATGTGGGTCTCGACCTCGAGCCGCGCCCCCGACATGCCGACGGCGTCGCGGACGCCTTCCTGACCGTCGACGACGAAGCCGCGGGGCATGACGTGGATGACCTCGTAGTCGTTGGGGATGGCGACGCTGCGGGCGGCCTCGATGACGCGGTCGACATCGCGCTGGGTGATCTCGCGGTCGCCCCCGGCCACCGCCACCACGCCGCGACTGTTGTTGGACTTCATGTGCGTGCCGGCCAGCCCTGCGAAAACGGCGTCGACCCGGTGCCCGGACATCCGCTCGGCGGCGCGAACTGCGGTCTCGATCGCCTTGACCGTCTTCTCGAGGTTGACGATGACGCCCTTGCGGAGCCCCTCGGAGGGGGCCTCGCCCACGCCCGAGATGACGAGGTCGCCCTCGCCGCTCTCCGAGGGTGTGGCGATGACGCAGCAAACCTTGGTGCTGCCGATATCCAGGCCGACGATCCGGCCGTTCTTAGCCACGCTGTTTCACCCTCACCGTCGCGCCCATTCTATGGGGCCACCAGAAGGCACACCATTAAAGGAGCTGCCTGCGGATCACAGCGATGTTCTGGAAAATCCGCACGCCGAAGGCAAAGATGGCGGCGAAATAGAGCTCGACGCCGAGTTTGTCTCCGAGGAACGTGAGCGCCCCGGCCACCGCCGAGTTGGTGATCAACCCCGAGAGAAAGACGGCGTTCTCATAGCGTCCGTTCAGGGATGCCTTGAGGGCGCCGAAAATCGAATCCAACGCCGCCAGCAGCATCACGGCGGTATAACGCGAGTAGGTGACCGGGATCTCCACGTTGGTCTTGATGCCCACGATCACCCCCAGGACCGCGGCCAGCAGAACGAAGAGGACCTGGATCAAGTGAGGGAGCTCACTAAGGTTTCTTCGTCGGAGATGGCGATGGGGCAACGCTGGGCGTGGGGCTGGGAATCGCCCGTGTGGTCACAGCCGCGGGGTTTTCCAGGTCGACGTAGTCCAGCTTGGAGTCGGCCAGGTCGATCTTGGCCCGAAGCGACCTGAGCGCCCCCAACTTGGCATCGAGGCTGTCGATCTGCTCATCGGTTGCCATCTGGCCAAAGAGGATACGTGGCCCGGCGGTCGTATTCGCGGTGAGTTTCTGGTTGGCGTCCAGCGCGAAACCAGAGATCGTCAGGCCGTATGCCGTCGGGAAGGCGCTCGACATCTTGTCGAGGTCCTGGAGCAGCCGTCCGGGGAGGGCGGTCTGGCCCAAGCGCATCAGACCCGGGGCGGCCCAGGTGATGGCGACGTGGGGCTGCCCCGCCCCAATCCCGGTGCGGGCGTCGAGGGCGGTGCCGAGGATCCCACCCTGGGCGTTCAGAAGGTAGAAACCGCCGCCGCGCCCAACGACTGCCAGCGGCTCCCACTCCAGCAGCTCGACCTCTACCTGGTCGGGCAGTGTGGTTCTGATCGAGACCGAGCGCACGTACGCGTTCAACTTCAGCTGGGCCACGGCCTGGTCGGTGGAGAGAAGTAGCATCGACGGGTCGCCGCGGAGCCCGGCGCGGGCCAGGACCTGCTGGCGCGACAGCTGCCGGTTGCCCGTGATCAGCACCTGGTGGGCGGCCAGGACAGGGCTCTTGATCAGGGCCACCAACAAGGCCAGCTGCGCGACCAGGACCAGGAGCCGGGTGGCGGGACGGACCAGCCCTCCGAGGTTGCGGTCGGAGCTGCGCCGGGCAGGTTCCGTGGCCGCCCGAGTCCGGCGTCGCAGGCGCACCGAGGTGCCCCGGCGGCGGGATATCCGCGGGTGCAGGTCGCGCAGGGGGCGGCGGCCGCGGTTTCGGCTCACCGCGGGGTGGCGTCGTCGATCAAGCCTCTGATCAGGGCAGGGAACTCGAGGCCGGCGGCGCGGGCTGCGTCGGGGAAGAGGCTGAGTTCGGTCAGACCCGGCATGGTGTTGACCTCGAGGATCCAAATCGCCCCCGTCGGTTCGCAGATGGTATCGACCCGAGATAGGCCACGAGCGCCGATCAGGTTGTGCGCCCGCACCGCCAACTCGGCGACCTGGCGCTGCTGCTCCTCGGGGATGCGCGCCGGGATGATGTGATGGCTGAGCCCGGCGGTGTACTTGGCCTCGAAGTCGTAATCGCCGTCGCGCCACGTGATCTCGAGCGTCGGCAGGGCTTCCGGTCGCTCCACCCCGAGCACCCCGATGGTGACCTCGACGCCGGTCTTGGCCACCTCGACCAGCGCGGTGCGATCGGGACCCGAAGCCGCCAGCGCAGCCTCGATGCCGTCGAGGACGGCGTCCTCGTCGCCGGCGAGTGTAAAACCGAGGCTGGAGCCGCCAGAGTTGGGCTTGATCGCCAGCGGCAGACCCAGGCGGCCGACCAATTCCCCGGCCTGCGCCCTGGGGTCGGCGAGGCTGGAGATCAGCTCGAAGGGCGGGGTGGGCAGGCCCTCGGCGATCATCACCCGCTTGGCGGCGGCCTTGTTCATCGCCAGCGCCCCCGCCAGCACGCCCGAGCCGACGTAGGGCATGCCCAGCAGCTCCAGCACGGCGGCGGCGGTGCCGTCCTCTCCGAGCGGCCCATGGAGGGTCGGAAAGACGAGCTCCGGCGCGAGAACATGGAGCTCCTCCGAGGCGCGGGGGCCGAAATCGACAAGCCGGGCGTCGTGACCCAGCTCGAGCAGCGTCTTGAGCACGTAGCGCCCGGAGAGCAGCGAGATCTCGCGCTCGCCGCTGACACCACCGCTGAGGACGGCGATTTTCACGCCGCTTCCACCCGGAACGCCTCGGGGACGCCGTCGGGCCAACGGCCCAGGACCTCGATCTCGGGCTCGAGACGGATGCCGAATCGGTCCTCGATCGCCGCCTGGACCAGCCGCACCAGGACGGCCACCTCTGCTGCCCTCGCGCCACCGGCGTTGATGATGAAGTTGGCGTGCTCGTTGCTGACCATGGCACCCCCGATCTTGCGACCTCTGAGGCCGGCCTCCTCGATAAGGCGCCCGGCAAAATCACCTGGCGGGTTCTTGAAAACGCTGCCGGTGCTGCGTCCGGTGACCGGCTGGGTAGCCTTGCGGGCCTGCTGGACCTCCTCCATCTGCGACCGGATGGCGGCGGGGTCCCCGTCCCGGAGCTGAAACTCGCCCGCGGTGACGACGCCCCCGGCGAGTGAGCCCGCGCGCAACGCCGAAGTCCGGTAGGCGAAGGCGCATTGCTCCGTTGTCCACAGCGTTTTCTCGCCCTCACCAGTGACGCCATGCACTTTGAAGACCGTGGAGGCGATCTCGGACCCGAAGCAACCGGCGTTGTTGTGGACCGAGCCGCCCACGGTGCCGGGAATGCCAAGAGCCCATTCCATGCCCGTGAGTCCCGCCTTCTCGGCCGCCTGAGCGACCTTCACCATCCGAGCCGCCGCGGCGGCCTCGATGACATCGCCACGCACCTCGATCGAAGTGTCGACCGGTCGTACCACCAGCCCTTCCACGCCCTCATCGGCAATTAGCAGGTTGCTGCCATTGCCCAGCAAAGTCAGCGGAATGCCTCGCTCACGGCAGCCCGCGGCCAGGATTTCGAGGCCGTTGAACGCCTCCAGGTACCAGTCCGCAGGACCGCCAATCCGATAGGTGGTGTGCGGCGCCAGCGGATGGTCGCGCCTCACCGCACCGAGGTTCGCCAGCCAGGCGATCGCCTCAGCGCTTGTCACACGGCCTCCGCCAGGCGGCGGCTGACGCGGTAGATGTCGCCGGCTCCCATGCAGACGGCGACGTCACCGTTGTGCAGGCGGCGCCGGAGCTCGTCCGGCAACAGTTCGAGCGAATCGAGGACCTCGACCCGGCGGCCGGGGTCATGCCGGTGGATCGACTGGGCCAGGGCGGCGCTGGTGGCGCCGTCGATGGGTGCCTCGCCGGCGGCGTATACGGGCAGGAGGAGGACCTCGTCGGCGGCAGCGAAACACGCCCCGAATTCTTCCAGCATCGCGCTGAGGCGGCTGTATCGATGCGGCTGGAAGGCGCAGATGAGGCGGCCGGAGCAGAGCTCACGCGCCGCGCTCATGGTGGCGGCAACCTCGGTGGGGTGGTGGCCGTAGTCGTCGTATACGCGGGCGCCGCCGAACTCCGCGACCAGTTCCAGGCGGCGGCCGGGGAGCTCGGCGGTGGCCAGCCGGCTGACCAGCTCGGTCAGCCGGCGGTTCAGGACCAGGCCGGCAGCGATGGCGCCGAGCGCGTTGCTGGCGTTGTGCCGCCCGGGCATCGCCAAGCGAACCCGGGCGTGCCCCCAGGCCGAGTCGACGGTGAAGGCGCAGCCTCCCTCGTGGGAAACGTAGCCCGACCCGCGCACCTCGGCGTCTCCGAAGCCGTAGCCGACAACCGCGCCGGGCGTGGCGGCGACAAGCGCGCGTGCGCCGGGGTCATCGACGCACCCGACGAGGGTGGAGGTGACCCGGTCGGCGAAGCGCTCGAAGGCCTCGCGAATCGAGCCGATGTCGGCATAGCGGTCGAGGTGGTCGGCCTCGACGTTGGTGACCACTGCGACCTCGGGTGTCAGCTCGAGGAAAGATCCGTCGCTTTCGTCGGCTTCGATGACGGCGAATGCGCCGTCGCCCGGCCTGGAGTTGTAGATGCTGCCGGGCAGACGCCCCCCGCTGATGACGAGTGGGTCGGTTGGATCCAGGGCAGCGGCAACCAGCGTGGTGGTGGTGGTCTTGCCGTGGGTCCCGGCGACCGCGACGACGCGGCGCCTGGCGCAGAGCTGCGCCGCGGCCCGGCCGCGGGAGAGAACTGGCAGGCCGCGCCGGCGAGCCGCCAGCAACTCCGGGTTCTCCTCCCCGACGGCGGTCGAGACGATCACCACGTGGGCGTCGCCAAGGTTCTCCACGGCGTGGCTCAGCGCCACCCGCGCCCCGGCCTTCGTCAGCGCCTCGGTGACATCGGACGCGGCGGAGTCGGAGCCGCTCACGGCATCCCCCCGCTCGAGGTAGAGATGGGCCAGCGCGCTCATGCCGGCGCCGCCGATGCCGACCAGGTGGACCTTCACCGCGCCGCCTCTACGACAATCCGGGCGACCGCCTCGGCGGCGTCGGGCCGGCCGAAGTCGAGGCTGGCTTGGGCCATCCGCCGGAGGCGGTCGGGGTCCGTTATCAGCCGCCGCACCGTCTCCACCAGGCGCACGCCGCTGAGCTCTTCGTCGGGAACCACGACGGCGGCGCCCGCCTTCGCCACGGGCTCGGCGTTGAAACGTTGGTGGGCGCCGGCGTGCGGATAGGGGACCAGCACCATCGGCGCCCCCACCGAGGTCATCTCCGCGATGGCGCTGCCGCCGGCGCGAGCGAGGATGAGGTCCGCTGATTCCATCAAAGCGGCGATGGCGTCGCTGAACGGTTCCACGGTGTACCGATCACGGAGGTCGTCGTCCAGCCCGGAGCGCATCGCCCGTAGCTGGTCGTGGTCCTGCTCGCCGCTGAGGTGGTGGACCGCCAGGCCGGGCACGGCCAGCAGCGCCTTAAGGCCTTCGGCCACGGCGGTGTTGAGGCGATGCGCTCCCTGGCTACCACCGAAAACGACCAGCCGGAAGCCGCCGTCGACGACCGCGCGGGACTGGGCTCGGCGGGCCCGGCCGATGGCGGCGAACTCGGGCCGCACGGGCGTGCCGGTGACCTGGGTCCGGCCCTTGAGCTGCGCGGCGCTGGACTCGAACTCCAGGCACACGGTCTCGGCTCGCGGCGCCAGCGTCCGGATGGTGCGACCGGGCACGGCGTCGGGCAGCTGCAGCACCAGCGGCCGCCGGCGCAGGCTGGCGGCGATCCCCACGGGGGCGACGACGTAGCCCCCGGTACCGAACACTACGTCGGGCTGGAACCGTCCCACCAGGCGCGATGCGCTCAGCACCGCGGCCGGAACCGAGAAGGCCAGGGCCAGGTTGCGCCAGGCCTCGGGTTGGACGCCGCGCACGCGCAGGGTTTCGATTTCGATCCCGCGCTCGGGCACGATCCGTTCCTCCATGCCGCCCTCCCGGCCGACGTAAAGAAGCTGGACCCCGGGGTCGAGCTCAGCCAGGGCTTGGGCTACGGCGAGGGCCGGGAATATGTGCCCCCCGGTGCCGCCGCCCGATATCAATACCCGCACGGCGACCCACAGCCGGCTTCACGCCCTGGGCTGAGATGTTGAGGAGGAGTCCCACCGCGGTCAGCGAAACCGACAGCGAAGAGCCGCCGAAGCTGACGAACGGCAGCGGAATGCCCGTGGTGGGGAGGGTGAGAGTGACCGCCGCCATGTTGACGAAGGCCTGGAAGATCAGCCAGGTCGTAATTCCCGTTGCAAGCAGCAATCCGAAGGTGTCTGGGGCTCGCATCGCGGCCCGGTAGCCCCGGTACGCGATGAGGCAGAAGAGAGTGAGGACAAACAGGGTTCCGATCAGCCCCACCTCCTCGCCGATGATAGCGAAGATGAAATCGGTGTGAGCTTCGGGCAGCCACTGGTACTTCTGGATGCTCTGGCCCAGCCCCACCCCGAATAGCCCGCCGGATCCCAGCGCCAGTACCGACTGCACCGACTGGAAGCCGGTGTTGAGGCTGTCAGCCCAGGGGTTCAGGAACGCCGACATGCGGCTGAAGCGGTAGGGCTCGAGGCGGATCAGGAGCCCGATCGCACCCGACGCCACCAGCACGGCGCCAGCGACGTGCCACCACCTGGCGCCGGCGACCAGGAACATCGCGATCGCGATGATCGTCAGCACCATCGCGGTGCCCAGGTCTTTTTCGAGTAGCACCAGGCAGACGATCAGTCCGAGCATCAGCATGAACGGCACCAGACCCTCGCGGAAGGTGCCGACGCGATCGCTCGACTTCTCCAGCCAGCGCGCCAGGTAAATGATCACCACCACCTTGGCGATCTCCGCGGGTTGGATGGTGAAGGCGCCGAAACCGAACCAGCGGCGGGCGCCGTTGCGGGCGACGCCGATATGGGGGATCAGGACGAGCACCAGCAGCGCCACTATCACGGCGGCGGCGATCGGCGCCAGCGCCCGCAGCCGGTGATAGTCCAGCCCCAGGGCCAAAAGGCCGCCGGCGCAACCCACCAACAGCCAGAGGATCTGGTGCTGGAAGTAGTAGCTGGAATTGTCGTAGTCGATGTAGCCCTGCACCTCGGAGCTGCTGAAGACCATGATCAGGCCGAAGCCGCACAGCACCAGGACGCTGGCCAGGAGCCACTTGTCGATGCTGGTGGCCTGGTTTCTCATGCCGGCCTCCGGCTCAGGATCAGCGACAGGGTGCCGGCGAGGCTGGTCGCGGCCCAGGCGCAGAGTGCCACCATCCACTCGCTCCAGCCCCCGAGCTGGAAGTGGTGGTGCAGCGGCGACATCCGGAAGACTCGCTTGCCCCTGGTCTTGAAGCTGAAGACCTGGACGATCACCGACAGCGTCTCGAGGACGGGCACCAGGGCCAGAAGCGGCAGGTACCAGACCAGGCCACCGGCGATGGCGGCCGCCGCCAGCAGCATCCCCAGCCCCTCACTGCCGACCCCGCCGAGGAACACCCGCGCCGGGGGCACGTTGTAGACCAGGAAAGCAACCATGGCGCCGACCACGGCCAGCAGCAGCCGTACCAGGGCAACCTGGTGGCCGTTGCCCTTCAGCATCAGCGCCAATACCAGCGCCACCAGCAGGATGACGCCGGGGGCCAGGCCGTCGCTACCGTCGGTCAGGTTGAAGGCGTTGGATGCGGCCACCAGCGCCAGCGCCGCCACCGGAACGATCAGGAAGCCCATCTTCCAGGTGCCGAGCAGGGGCACCACCTGGTGGTCCATCCCCAGCGCCCAGAACCAGGCCCCGATGGCCAGCCCGATCCCCAGCTGGACCACGATCTTCTGCCGCGCCAGCAGGCCGCGAGTCCAGGCACGGGACCGAACCATGACCAGGTCGTCGACCAGGCCCAGGCAGGCGCCGAGACCGAGCGCGGCCAGCACCGGCAGCAGCGACCGCGATCGATCGATGAAGACCAGCGTAAGCAGGATCAGGGCGATCACAACCAGGCCGCCCGCGGTGGGCGTGCCGCCCTTGGCCAGGTGCGACTGGGGGCCCTCCTCACGGATCCGCTGGCCCATGCCGTGGCGGCTGAGCAGGCCGATCGCCCACGGCATCAGCAGCACCCCGACAACCAGGGGGAGCAGCAGCGCCACCGCCGGCGGCCAGGGCTGAGGCAGGTGATCGAAGAGCGGAGCGTGGCGCACCGCCGGTGAGGAGGCCGGGTGCGGCGAGGCCTTGGTGAGGACCTGGGGTGAGGTGATGGTGGCGACCACCCAAAGGACAGCGATCACGGTTCCGCCAGGCGATCGACGACCTGCTCCAGGGCGACCCCCCTGGACGCCTTGACCAGCACCACGGCGCCCTTGAGGTGAGGCTCGACCGCGGCGACAGCCTCTTCGGGGCTGGTCACCAGGATGGCGCGATCGACGCGAAGGCCGGCCTCGGTGGCGCCCTCGACGATATCGGCGGCGTGCTCACCGAGGGCCACCAGCAGGTCGCTGCGCGCAGCCTGGCGGCCGATCTTTTGGTGGGCTTCGGCCGCCTTCTCCCCGAGCTCAAGCATCTCGCCAAGGACGGCGATCCGGGGCCGGCCGGTCTCGCCAAGGAGCACCTGAAGCGCTGCCGCCACCGAGCTAGGGCTGGCGTTGTACGCGTCGTCGATGATCGTCGATCCCAGCCGCCCGGGGCGAAGAACACCGCGACCGCCAAGCGCGCCGACGCCGCTGAGCGCGGCGGCGATGTCCGCGGTGGCGACGCCGAGGACGTGGCCCGCCGCGGCCGCCGCCAACGCGTTGCTGACGGCGTGGACCCCAGGGATGCTCAGCTCGACCTGCACTCGCTCGTCGGTGGGTAGCGCCAGCGTGAAGACACTGCCCTCAAGGCCTCGCAGGGTGATGTTTTCGGCGTGCACATCGACATGCTTTTGGGTATTCCCGTAGCCGAAGGTCACCACCCGGCCCGCACTGGCCAGCGCCATCGCCATGACCCTGGGGTCGTCGGCGTTGAGGATGGCGGTGCCTTCAGGCCCGAGCGCCTCGACAAGCTCCCGCTTGGCGCGGCTGACGGCCTCGATGTCACCGAGCAGACCGACATGGGAAAGCCCGACGTTGAGCACGACGGCGACATCCGGCGGCGCCATCCGGGCAAGTAAGGCGATCTCACCGATCGCCGACATCGCGTACTCGGCCACCAAGACCTGGTGGCGTGGCTCGAGGCCGGCCACCGTCATCGGCAGACCTGTGTACGTGTTCAGGTTGCCTTCGGCCTTGAGGACCTCGAATCGCCGGGCAAGCACCGCCGCCACCATCTCCTTGGTGCTGGTCTTGCCCACGCTGCCGGTGACCCCGACGACGGTGCAGCCCTGCCGCCGCAGATGGTAGCGGGTGAAACTGACGAGGGCCTCGCGGGTGTCGTCGACCTCGACCCGCGGCACCGAGAGCTCCGGCGGCGCGAACTGACAGAGCACCGCCGAGGTGCCCGCCTCGACAGCATCGGCCAGGAAGCGGTGGCCGTCGGTGGTCTCACCGACCAGGGCCACGAAGAGGGAGCCCGGGGTCGCCTGGCGGGAGTCGATCACCAGCCGGTCGAGGGCGAGGTCGGCGTCAGCGTCGATCAGCCGGCCGCCGGTCGCCTCGGCCAGCTCGAAGAGTCGGAAGCTCATGCCGGCATCGCCTATGGCGTCACCTGCCACTGGACCAGGATCTGTTGGGCGATGCTCTTCCACACCGGCGCGGCTGTGAAGGTGCCCTCCTGGGCCAGCGTGTCGCCCTTTGGGTTGCGCATGATCACGAGCATCGTGAAGCGCGGGTTGTACGCGGGCATGAAGCCGACAAAGCTAGCGATGACTTTATCGGTGTACTTGCCGCCCTCGGGGACGTTGGCGGTGCCAGTCTTGCCGGCGATCTGATTCTGCCAGCCGTCCATCTTGGTGGTCCAGCCGGAGCCGTGCTCGACGACTTTGATCATCATCTGGCGCATGTCATTTTCGGCCTGGGTTCCGAGCACCTGGGTGCCGAGGTCCTGGGGGACTTCCTTGCGCGAACCGTCAGCCAGGATTGTCGACGTGACCACGCGGGGGTGCACGAAGCGGCCGCCGTTGGCGACGGTGTTGATCGCCGAGATCATCTCGATGGGGGTCACCGCAACGCCCTGGCCGAAAGCGGTGGTGGCCAGTTCGGAGGGGTAGTAGTTCCGCAGCGGCTTGAGCGGCCGCGCCACCTCGCCCGCGACATCGATGCCGGTCAAGCTGCCGATGCCAAAGGCGCCCAGGAACTTGTAGAAATTGTCCGGTCCCTCGATCTGCTGGACCTTGACGGCCCCCGCGTTGAGGGAGAGCTCGAGCACGCGGGTCATGCTGATGTTGCCGTGGGGCTTATGGTCCCAGTCCTGGATGGTGTAGCCACCAACATTGACGCTGCCGGTTTCGTTGAAGGTGTAGTCGGGGGTGATCGCGCCGCTCTGGAGGCCACCAGAAAGCGTCACAACCTTCATCACCGACCCGGGCTCATAAAGGCTACTGACGGCGGGGTCGGTGAAGAGCTTGGCGTCGGATCCGCCGAAGTTGTTGGCGTCGAAGGTGGGGTAGTCGGCCCAGGCGATGATGTTGCCGGTGCTGGGCTCCATGATGATCACCGAGCCAGACTCCGCGCTCGTCTTCTTGACGCCAGCGGCAAGCGCCTTCTCGGCGAAGAACTGGACCTGGCTGTCCAGCCCCAGCTGCAAGCTGGTGCCGTCCTGCGGCAGCACCTTCTTGACGTCGCTCAGGACGATGGTCTCGTTGGTCCCCGTCTTGAGCGTTGACTCGTAGCCGTCGTGGCCCTTGAGCTGCCCGTCGTAGTACTGCTCCAGGCCGTACTGGCCGGAGCCCCCGTCGTTGACGAAGCCGAGCAGGTTGCCGGCCAGCGAGCGCGGCTCGGTGGGGGCGGCGGGGTCGACGCTGGAAAGATACGAGCGACGCGAGTCGTCCTCGAGTCCGATGCCGGCGAGGTGGAGAGCGCCGATCTTGTCCGCGGTTTCCCTGGACAGCTTGTGTTTGAGGTACTCGAACTTCAGGGGCATCTCGAGTTGCTTGAGGATGTCCGTCGCGGTCATCCCCAGCAGCGGCGCCAGGCTTCCGGCAACCTGCGAGCGCGCCGCCCGGGGGATCAGCGAGGGATCAGCCACGACGTTGGCGACGGGGGTGTCGGTCGCCAGCAGCTGGCCGCTGCGATCGAAGATCTTCCCCCGCTGCGAGGGCAGCTTGAAGGTGACCTGGTGTTGTTTGGCGGCCAGCAGGCTGATCTTCTGGTGTTCGACCACCTGCCAGTACACAAGCTTGCCCAGCAGCACGGCTGCGAGCACGGCGGCCATCCCCATCAGCCAGATAACTCGGAGCCTACCTCGGTCCTGTGTCATCGGGTCACCCGCTTCCCTTTGGCGGATGATCCATCGTCATCCTTTTCCATCCCCGGCCACCTCACGCGATCAGCCGGCCCGGTGGCCCGTTGATCGGTCTCATCGACCCTTGGCCTGCGCCTCGGTGGGCCGGCCGAGTGCCAGGGCCAGCTGGTCCAGCCACGATCGGGTGGCGTTGCCGTTGCTCTGCGGGTCGGGCTTGGCGAGGGCGACCGGCGAGGTCGAGCCGGGCAGGTAATGCCATTGATTGGACCGGACCATGCCCAGTTTGGCGGCGTCGCCGTCGATCTGGCCGGCAGAGGTGGCCAGCGAGATCTGGTAGCGACTCTGCTGCTGCTGCACATGCAGGTCGGACTGCTGCTGCTTGAGAGTGGCAATCTGGTAACTGGCCTGGGTGGCGGCCGCGGTTTCGGCAACGTAGGCGCTGCCGAAAACCGAGACCGTGACGATCCAGAGCACGATCCACTTGAAGGTCGCCGGGCGCGAGCGGCGGACACGGACCGAGCGTCCCGAACCTGCAGTGGCCCGAGACTTCCGGACCCCGGCTCCAAAAGAGGAGCCGAGATGCCGGCCGTGAGCGGCGGTATTCATTCTTAGAGCGATCATTTCTGCGTCGTTGGTTGAGACTCCTGAGGGAGCTTGACTGCCCCCCTCAGCCGGGCGGAGCGAGATCGAGGGTTGGCCTCGATCTCGTCCTTGCCCGGCCTTAGGGGATGGGGGGGATGGATGGTGACGCTTGCCTGGTGGGCACATGTGCACACCGGTTGTTGGGGCGGACAGATGCAATCCTTTGCTTCGACGTTGAGAAAATCCTTTGCTGCTTTGTCCTCGAGGGAGTGGAAGGCGACGACCCCCAACCGGCCACCTGGCTTCAGGTGCCTGATGATCTCCTCCAGCCCCTTTCGCAGTGATCCAATTTCGTCGTTGACCTCGATGCGCAACGCCTGGAAGGTCTTGGTGGCCGGGTCGATGCGCCGTGGCCAGTGCCTTCGAGGGATGACTCCGCCGATGAGCTCGGCCAGCTCCCGGGTCCGGGAGAATCTGAGGCGGCGGCGGCGGCGGACGACGGCGGCGGCGATGGGCCCGGCCCAGGGCTCCTCGCCGTACTCGCGGATGAGCTCGCGGAGGCGGCGTTCGGGGTAGGTGTTGACGAGATGCGCCGCGCTCAACGGCTGCTCCGGGTCGAATCTCATGTCGAGGGGACCGTCGGCGGCAAAGCTGAAGCCGCGCTCCGGGTCGTTCAGCTGAAACCAGGAGAGGCCGAGGTCGAGGAAGGCGCCGTCGAGCGGCGCCTTCCCCCTACCCAGCGCCTCGATAGGGTCGCTGGAATCGGCAAAGTTCCCCGACACGAAATGAAAGGCATCGCCGAACTCGGCGATCAGCGCCGCCGCCCGGCTGACGGCCTCGGGATCGAGGTCCATGGCCAGGAGCGTGCCGCCCGGCAGGATCCTTTTGAGGATCTCGCGCGAGTGCCCTCCCCCACCGAAGGTGCCGTCGAAGAAGACGGCACCCGGTGTGGGCTGGAGGATCTGTATTGCTTCTTCTAAAAGTACAGGGACGTGTGACTTCGGGCCCCGTGGCCCGGAAGACTCAGGTGCTGGCGTTGCGGCTTTTGGCGACCGCGTCGGCGAGCTGGGTGAAGTTGGTGGTGGCCGCTTCGAGGGCCTGCCAGCGCCCATCACTCCAGATCTCGACAACGTTGTTGACGCCCACGACCATCGCGGTGGTCTCGATCCCGGCGTGGTCGCGGAGGGTGGCCGGGATCAGGGCGCGGCCCTGGCCGTCGAACTCGAGCTCGGCTGCCTCGGCAAACATCCGGCGGATGAGGTTGCGCTCGGTCTCGCTGGTCGCCTCGCTGACCCGGAGGTGCTCCGTCACTTCCTCCCACTCCGTCGGCGCGTAGACCCGGAGGCAGTCCTCGGGTGAGATCGTGACCACGGAGCCGCTCGGAAGCTGCTCCCGGAATTTGACCGGTAGAGCAAGCCGCCCTTTGGCGTCGAGAGTGCGAGAGTACTTGCCGAGAAACATTCGATCATTGCGCTTCTTGTGGAGTAAGTCGCAGGGGCGAAAAGTGGGGACTCATCCGGAGAGGGACGTTGGGGGGATTGGAGAATCCCCACTTTTCACCACCTGCTACCACTTCGCCGGAAACCGTAGCACCGGCGGATGCAGGTGTCAATACAAATCCGCAACATCTAGGGACAGCGGCGCGGGGCTCCAGGACCCAAAACCCCAGATCTGGTGGTTAGTGTGCTCACAAGGACCATATCTTGGGGTGGAACAGAGTGGGGATTATTTGGCCGAGATGCCGGACGCGAGGCATGTCTGGGCCGCATCGACCGGCCAACCGCTTCTCCGCGCACATCGAAGTCAGGCGCTTCCTGGCGTCTTCTCTCCCTGGACTGACCCAGGTCTCGCTCCCCAACGGCACTGTATTTAGCGTGGCGACCCGGCAATAAGCCGAGTTCTGTGCCCCGGAGCCTTGCGGCCGTCGAGGCGGTGACCATCTATCTACGGCGCCGGTTACCCGGCACCTCCAGCGACCTACCCGAGGACTGAACGAGCAGCCTCAACGCCCTCTTTCAGGTCTTGCTCCAAGTGGGGTTTACCTGGCCGACCGGTCTCCCGGCCGCCGGTGGGCTCTTACCTCCACCATTTCACCTTTACCGCAGTTGGATCTGCGGCTGTGTATTTTCTGTGGCACTTTCCCTGGGCTCGCGCCCGCCGGGGATTACCCGGCACTCTGCTCTGAGGAGCTCGGACTTTCCTCGACGGGATTGCTCCCGCCGCGGTCACCTCGCCGACTCGCCACGCAGACGGCATTCTACCGCTGCCGAGTTCTCGAAAACGCCCTCTATTCGGCGGCGACAAGAGTGAAGCCAGGCCGCCGCTTGCCGTCGAGAGCCTCATTGACGAGGCGGTCGGCTTCCTGGTTCCGCTCTCGTCGGACATGCTGGAAGGTGACCAGGGCGAAGTGCTGACGGCACTCATTGACTCGTGCGTGCAGCGGCTTCATGTCCGCCGACCTGACGCGGTAGCTGCCGTTGAGCTGCTCGACCACGAGGAGGCTATCGAGCAGGCAGGTGACGCTGGACGCGCCCAGTCGCTCCGCCTCATCGAGCCCGCGGATGATGGCCCGGTACTCGGCCACGTTGTTGCTGGCCACCCCAATGGTCTCGCCGATCTCGCCTACCAGTTCCGTCTGACCATCCTTCTCGGCTTCGATCACGACCCCGATGGCGGCTGGTCCGGGGTTGCCGCGTGAACCACCGTCGGTGTGGAGGACGAGGTGGCTCACCCGCCGTCGACCGGCCGCGACTGCACCTCGACCCGCCATGCCCGGTACCGGCGGCCGCGCTCGGTTGCCTCGCAGGCGACCGAGGGCCACCCCCGGGCCTGGATCCAGCCCTCGACCATGTCGGCGTCCTGCATCGGCTGCAGCACCAACCAGCGCGGCAACCATGAGCTGGTTTCCAGCATCGCCACCAGGTTGCGCCCCCCAAGCCCGGCGATCACCGCGGTCTCGACTTCGCCGTGGCGCAGCGCCGCCAGGCCTTCGCCCCGCCTGGTTGCCACCGGGACGCCGCGCCGCGCCAGGTCGTGCTTCAACGACTCGAGGCGCTGGGGTGTGCGCTCGGTGGCCAGCACCCGCTGGCCGCGAGCGGCCAGGGAGGCGGCCAGCGCCCCGTGGCCACTGCCGATATCGGCGACGGCGCCGCCGGCAGGGACCATCTCGAAAACGCGACATAGTCGCGGCGAAAGCCTCACTTTGGCGGCTTGGCCTCCCTGTCGACCTCGGGCTGGAAGCCGATGTGGTGGGTGGCCTGCTCGTGCTGCTGGACCATCGCTGCGGTGACGTTGACGGCGCCGTATTGCTCCTCGAAGTGCTTGAGGTTCTCGCTGAGCACCCCGACCAGCAGCTTGAGGTGGGTGGCGCTCATCCCTACCCGGGCCACCACCCGGCTGATGCCGAGCTGAGCAGTCACCTGGGCAAAGTCCAGGGTGAACCCGACCGAGGTGTGAGAGACGAAGGCCTGGTCGGAGTACATCACCTCGAAGCGCGGCTCTGGGATCTGGACCTGGATCTGACCTGCTGCGGGTGGGTCTGGAGTTGGCGCGGAATCTTGCTCGGGCATGTCTGTCCTCCTGGTTAGGTGTCGACAGGTAGCGTAGCCGCCCGCCGGTCCCATAATCCCGGCGATGCCCACAACGCTGCTCCCCTATCGCGCCGGCTACGCCTTCGTACGTCCGGATGGCTCCGAGGCCGGCACCGAGGTGGTCGAGGTGACCGCAGGCGCCGACGGCTGGCGGATCCAGACCCGGATCCAGACCGCCTGGCCGGAGGACATCGTCGCCACCGTCGATTGGGACCTGGACCGCGACCTGGTCACGCGGCTCTTGCACATCGTCAGCCGGGAGCGCTTCACCGGCGAATCCGAGCTCGAGCTGACCGTCACCGGCAACGGTCTGCTGGCGCACCGCACGGCGCCGGATGGGCCGACCCAGGTGGAGCTTGGATGGGGGCCCAACGCCGAGCTCGACTACATTTCCGCAGCATTTCCCACCGTGATGCTGGCGCGCTCGGGGCTCGAGCCGGGAACGACGCGATACGTCGACGCGGTGCAGATCGGCACCGTCGACCTCGTCCCCATCATCGTCGCCCAGCTGCTTCGCGCCGTGGCCTCCGACGATCCTGACGCCGCCGTGCCTGCGGCCGGCGCGGAGACGGCGCAACGAGTCGAGTGTCTGATCATCGAGACCGGTCATCTCGCCACGGCGACCGCGACCGCGAAGGGCGTGCTGGTCGGCTACGCCGGGCTCCTGCGCCTGACCTCGCTGGAAGCCTCGAAGTAGTCGAGCGCCGGCGGGTAGTGCTCTTGGAGATCGCTCCAGGGAAGGCCGTTCTCACGGATCAAGCGACTGTAGAGCGCGGCGCTGGGACGTGGCGTTCTCTGTTGCGTTTCGAAATCGACCTCGACCAGGCCGAACCGCAAGCCGTAGCCCTCTGACCACTCGAAGTTGTCCATCGATGACCAGTGGAAGTAGCCGCGCAGGTCGACGCCATCGCCAATCGCTCGGGCGGTCTCGGCGAGGTGGGACACCAGCGCCTGCGGCCGGAGCGCGTCGGTGGCGTCGGCGACCCCGTTCTCGGTGATGTGGACCGGCTTGCCGTATTTCTCGGTGAGCGACACCAAGAGGTCGTGGATGCCCTGGGGGTAGATCTCCATGCCGAAGTCCGAGATCGGGCTGCCGGGTCGGGCAAAGGTACGCGAAAACAGGTTGCGTGCCGCCCTCGGATCGAAAGCCACCAGGTCGCGGCTGTAGTAGTTGAGGCCGATCCAGTCGAGGGTGCCGGCGGCCTCGGAGATCCGTTGCGGCAACCCCAATGGAGGCCCGGTACGGCCGTCGGTGCACGCACCCAGGATCCAGTGGTTGAAGCCGGCGTCCGGCAGGGCGGCGGCGACCCGGTCAAGCGGCAGCCAGTGCCGCCAGGCCTCGAATATCCGCATGTGCTGCGCGATCCCGACCATCGCCGACGCGCCATGCGGCCCCGACTTGAGCTCGCGGTAGGCCAGGGCGTGGGCGCGAATCATGTTGCGCATCACCTTCACGGCCGCGCCGAAGTCCCGCCGCCCTGGCGGCCAGAGGCCCAGAACATACGACTGGTAGGCGTAGACGTTGGGCTCGTTGAAAGTGGTCCAGGTCTGCACCAGGTCGCCGTACTCCTGGGCGCAGAGCTCGGCGAACCGCCGGAAATCGTCGATCGCCGCCTCGTTCTCCCAACCGCCTCCCCGCGACAGCCACAGCGGATTGGTGAAGTGGTGCAGCGTCACCAGCGGCGTCATCCCGTGCCGATGGAGGGTCTCGAGCACGTCGCGGTAGTGCGCCACGGCCACTGCGTCGACCACCCCCCGCTCGGGGAAGACACGGCTCCACTCGATCGAGAGGCGATGGGCGTTGTGGCCCATCTGGACGAGCATCTCGAAGTCCTGCGGGTATCGCGTGTAATGCTCGCAGGCAGCGCCACTGCGGGCGCCGTTCTTGATCTTGCCGGGCTGCTGCTCCCACTCCCACCAGTCGTTGTTGGAATTGCCCCCTTCGACCTGGTGGGCGGCGGTGGCGGTGCCCCAGAGGAAGCCCTTGGGAAACCGGTAGGCGAGGTCCTCGGACACCAGGTCAGGCGGCGACCAGCGACGAGGCGACGGTCCTCAGGCTCTCGAGGGCTTCGCGGGCGGAGCCATCGTCGATGGCGGCAGCCGCCAGCGTCATCCCGGCGCCCAGGTCTTCGGCGCTGCCCGCCGCTACCAGCCCGGCGGCGGCGTTGAGCACGACGATGTCTCGCGGCGGCCCGGGAATCCCGGCGAGGACCGCCGTCACGATCTCGGCGTTGCGAGCGGCATCGCCGCCCCTGAGGTCCGCCGCCACCGACCGGGGCAGTCCCAAGGCCGTCGAGTCCACCGTGTGCTCGTGGACCTGGCCGTCGCGGAGCTCGAAGACGTGCGCCGGAGCCGCAGTGCTGAGCTCATCCAAGCCATCCTCGCTGTGGAAGACGAGGGCACGCTCGTGACCGAGCGCGGCCAGGACCTGGACCATCTTGTCGGCCGCCGCCAGGCTGCCGGCGCCGACCGCCTGGCGTTTCACCCGGGCGGGGTTGGCCAGCGGCCCGAGGAAGTTGAAGACGGTCCGCGCCCCGAGCTCCTTGCGGGGGTTGGCGGCGTGCCGCATGGCGGGATGGAAGGTCGGGGCGAAGAGGAAGGCGATCCCCGCCTGGCGGAGGCACTCCTCCACCGCCGCCGCCGGCAGGGTCACGGGCACGCCGAGGGCCTCGAAGACGTCGGCGCTGCCGCACTGGCTGCTGGCGGCTCGGTTGCCATGCTTGGCAACGGTCGCCCCGGCGCCGCGCACCACCAGCGCCGCGGCGGTCGAGATGTTGAAGGTGCCTGCGCCGTCGCCGCCGGTACCGCAGGTGTCGACCGTGCCCTCCGGCGCTTCGATCGCGGTGGCGTGGTCGCGCATCGAGTTCACCAAGCCCACCATTTCCTCGACCGTCTCGCCCTTCATCCGCAGCGCCACCAGGAAACCCGCAATCTGCGCGTCGGTAGCCTCGCCGTTCATGATGTCGTCCATCGCGGCGGCCGCCTGCCTGCGATCGAGGTCCACCGACTCGACCAGCTGCTGGATCGCCTCCCGAATCATGGCCAGACTCTACGTTAAGATCCGCGCATGTCGCGTCGAGGTGAGGGGATCTTCAGCTACCCGCCGCAACCCGGCGACCCAGAGCCTTTCAAGCTCGGCTCCGGCGACCGTGGCGTCCTCCTGATTCACGGCTTCTGCGGCACCCCACCGGAGGTGCGCGGTCTCGGCGAGCATCTCGCCGCCAACGGCTTCCGGGTGCACGGTGCCCTGCTGATCGGTTGCGGGACCACCCCCGAGGACCTCCTCGCCACCAGCTGGACCGAGTGGATCGACAGCGCCCAGGCGCAGCTCGATGAGCTCAAGCGCGAATGCCGCCAGGTGTTCGTGGCGGGGCAGTCGATGGGCGGGACCATGGGCCTGCTGCTTGCCGCGCGCAACCCCGACATCGTCGCCATCGCGACGATGGCGGCGCTGGTGAATCTCGGCCGCTGGGCCGAGCTTAAGCTGTTCCTCGGCCAGCATATCTTCAAATGGCACTACCCTGATCGCGACAGCGTCGACCTCTGGGACAAGGACGCCGTCAAACAGCTGCGTAGCTACAACAAGCGCGCGATGAAGTCTCTCATCGACCTCATCCTGCTGTATCGCGAGGCCCTGCGCGAGGCCCACGACATCCACCTCCCCGCGCTGATCCTGCACGGCAATCGCGACCGGACTGTGCCGCCGGCAAACGCGAAGCTGATCGCCGACGCCATCGGCCCCACCGCGACGCTGCGTTATTTCGAGCGCAGCGGTCACGCGATGACGGTCGACGTCGACCACGAAGAGATCTACAAGCTGATCACCGATTTCTTCGTGAGAGTCGGCGACACCTCCGCCAGAGCCAGCGCACCCTCAGCCAGTTCGGCGGTGTAGATCCGGCCACGGGGCCACGATGTGCTCCGGCAGCCAGCCCTCGCCGCCGTCGGCCTCGTGGCGAACCTTGAGAAAACCATCGGCGACCTCGAGCACCAGGAGCCGCTGCCCGGGGCGAACGACCTCGCCGGTGGTCTCGGCCGACCGGGCCGCCGTGCGGAGCGAGTAGCCAGTGTTCCAGGACGGGATCAGCGTTCCCGCCTCCCCTGGTGGGACGTGGCGCATGTCCTCGACGACTTCGAACTGCGGCATCGCGGATCGAAGTCTATCGCCGCGCGATCGGCGGGTCCGGCGCCAGCGAGCTGGGGCACTCGAGACGGAAGCCGCAGTCCCAGCACGGGCGATCCTCGTGGTCGGTGCCGAGTCCGAAGTCGCCGGCGGCGATGCCGCGTCCGCACTGCAGAAGCTCATCGCGTGCCGCCGCCAGCTGCTGGGGGCCACTTTCAACGGGCATCTCACGACCGTCGCGCAGGTCGAGGATGAAGAGCGCGACCTTGTTGGAGTCGACGCCCACCAGCTCCGGCGCCGCCAACGCGTACGTTCGCAGCTGCCAGGTGTCCGCGCGCATCTCGAATGCATGTGGCGGCACGGTTTTGAAGTCGAGGATGGCAACGCCGCGACGGTATCGAACTACCCGGTCGACCCGGAGCGAAAGCTCGAGACTGAAAGCGCCGTCCTCAAGAACGTGGCGCACTGGTTGCTCCAAGAACAGCGTGTGACGCCGCGGCCACGGCCCCTCGGCGTAGTCGCAAAGCGGGGGACCGAGGCGCTCCATCGCACGTTCGACATCGACATGCGCCAGCCCCTGCCGGGCGGCCTCGGCGGCCACCGAGGTCAGCAGGCTCGACGCGCGTGCCGGGGCGCGGCCGTCGACGGCTCGCTGCCAGCGCGCCAGGGCGCGGTGGACGGCGATCCCGAGCTCGCGATCGAAGGCCGGTGAAAGAGCCAGCTCGGCGCTGGCGGGGGCGCGGCGCCAGTCAGGCTGCACCGGGGGCTCGACCTGACCGTCGACCTGCAGGTAGCGGTACTTCAGCGGGCAGGCGGCGTAGAGACTGAGGGCGCTGAAGGAGGCCTTCAGGCGACGCTGGTGACCTGGGCGTTGATCTGGTCGGAAGGGGCGAAACCGTAGTTGACAGCGCCGACAGTCCCATCCGCCGCGAGCACGACTGTCGATGGCAGGCTGAGGACGCCGAAGCGACGCACCAGCGACGTCTCCCGGGCGGCGTCCAGCTCGACGACGCGCAGCTCGCCGTTGTGGCTGCTGCGGACCACGTCGAGGGCGGGCTTCTGGCGGTGATGGCAGACGCTGCATTGCTCGCCGGTGAAGAAGAGCACCGTGGTCTTGCCCTGGCTCAGCTCCGGCGTGCACATGCGGTCGACGCGACGCCAGCGTCGGTATCGGGCGCCGAAGGCGACCGCCGCCCAGAGCAACCCAAGACCCAAAAGAAGGAGCGCCAGCAGCGCCAACCGCTCAAGCATGGTCAGGCCGCCGCATCACTCCGATGCGGGATGAGGTGTAAACGGTCGAGCTGGAAGTACATCTGGCAGCCGACGCAAAAGTCGAAGGCGAAGTTGACGAAGGCCAGCACGATCACGATCCAGACGAGGATCCAGCCGGCTTCGACGGCGCCCGCCAGGAAGGCGATGGTGGCGAACAGCAGGAAGGATCCGCCCACGCCCTGGGCGAACTGATGCGGGGTGGCGTCCTCCTGGACCACGTTGGGTTTGACGATGCCTCGGGGCTTGAGGAGGCTCAGGTAGATCCGCTTGAAAAGGGCCAGGTTGGAGTTGGCGATGCCGCCCAGCATGATCAGCCCAACCAGCGTCGAGAGCGTCCACGCGTACTTCACCTGGAGCACGAAGCCAAGCGCGAAAGCCACCATGTTGATGCCGATGATGAAGGCCTGCCCAACCTTCAGGACGCTGCGATCAAACGCCTGTGCCGCCACTGAATCCTCCTTGCCCTGATCTCGCTTTCTAAATCCCTATCGGTTGAGTAGGGATTCTATAACGGATCGGCCACGGCGGGAATTCCCGCCCAGCTCAGGTGGAGTTGCGAGCCTGGACGTGGATTTCGGCGGCGGGGACAACCCGTTCGGCGCGGGTGCCGGCCGCGTAGACGCGGACGCCTCGCGCCTGGGCGGTACCGAATTCCCAGCCGCGGGCGTACAGCTCTCGGGCGGTGGCCAGGTTGTCGGCCTCTTCGGTGGCCGTCCCGTCGCTGAAGCTGAAGCTCTGGTGGCTCGATGAGGCATAGCCCAGCCTGACCTCGGTGGCGCTCTCGCGGAGGAAGCGGTAGTCGTCGAGGGCGCCGGTTCCGCCGGGGTCGACGGCGCCCGAGACCACCTCCACGAGGCCGGCCAGGTTGCCTGCCGCCAGCTCTGCCCGCACTGCCTGGCGCTGCCCCAGCTGGGCCATCCGCTCCCGGCGCCTGAGCTCGGTGCGAACGGCATCGACCTCGGCCCGGATCGCCGCGAGCTGCTGCTGCAGGGGCGCCGCCCTGCCCTCGAACTCGCTGATGGTCGCCCTCAACTCGGCGTCGGTGCTGCCTTCGAGGCTGTCAGGCATCAGGGCCCGGTCAGGTGGTGTCCTGCAGCGCCAGCAGCCGCTTCTCGTCTTTCACCGCACGGTGCTTGAGGACGAAGCCGTAGATGATGCTGCTGCTGATGAAGATGATGCTGGGCAGGAGGTGCAGTGGCGTGATCGTCATATACGGCCCGAGATGGCTTTCGAGCTTGTAGCCGATGGCCAGGAACATCCCCGCCCAGATCGACGCGGCCACCGTCACGGAAGCCAGGAACACCGGGTAGCTGACCCCGAAAACGCCGGCGAAAACCGAGATCACCATGCGGAGGCCCGGGATCTGGCGGCCGAAGACGATCACCAGCGGCCCGTGGCGGACGAACCAGCGCTCCACCATGTCCAGCCGCTTCTGCTTGATGTGCATGTACGGCCCGTACTTCTGGACGAAGGGCTGGCCGTAGCGGCGGGCGAGGTAGTAAAGGACGCTGGAGCCGACCATCGACCCCAACACGATTGACAAGAAAGCCGCGGTAGTCCCGATTCGCTGCCGTGCGACCAGGTGCCCGGCGTAGGCGATGAAAACATCGCCCGGTAGCGGCAAGGGCACCCCGATCTCTTCGAGGGCGATGACCATGAAGATCGCGATCGCCTTGTGCGCCACCACCGCCTGTACCATGAAGCGCACGCCGGGAGCGGCCTTGTCGATATAGGGGCGCAGACCACCGCCGGCGGCGATCCTCAGCAACGGCATTGTCAGAGTCTAGGTCCGGCCCTGTCCCCGCAGGAACACCCTGGACAGCGAAGCGTGGTTAAGAGGCTGTCTACCCGAGCGGGTTGGGGACGCCGATCACCCGGAGCCGCTTATCCAACGAGCGCAGGGCGAAATCGTTGATCTCGTCCTGGGTGTAGCCGAACAGGGTCGGGTCCGAATCCTGGAGCAGGGTCATCGACAGCGGCAGCGTCTGCATCAGCTGGTCGGTGATGACGCCGACCCATTTGGGGTCGCTATGGATGGCGTCGTAGAGGAACTTGGTCCCGAAGGTGATGTGACGGGACTCGTCGCGCATGACCGCGGTGAAGCCGGCCCGGAAGCCCGGGAAGAGGCCCTGCTTCTTGCTGTAGTCGAGGTTGAAACGCTGACCGGTCAGGGCCAGGAAGCCCTCGATGACGATGTGGTAAACGGTCACGCCGCGCACCAGCAATTCGTAGTTCTCGGGGTCTTTGCGCATGTCGTCGGAGATGCGCGCCAGGGTGCCGAAAAAGATGTCGTCGTAGGCCCGATAAACGTGGGGCTTCTCGTCGAAGATCCGGGTGTGGAGGTCTTTGCCCTCGACGCCCACGACCTTGGTGTAGTAATCGTCGAAGAAGACCATGTGGCGGGCCTCATCGACAACCTGGGTGGTGAGGAAGAGCTTCTGCTCGGTGTCGGGCGCGGCGATCACAAACGGGAGCAGGTCGACGGTGACCTGGTGCTCGCCGATCCAGAACGACGCGTTGGTCTTGCGCGTTTGCTCCAGCATTTCCTCGCTGTACTCGACCTCGAGGCGCTCAAAGTCCAGCTTGTCCTGGGTGAAGTCGATGTCCTGGGTCTTCCACTGTTGGCGCTCCCAGCGCAGGTATAGCTCGCGGTAAGACGGGAGCCGCTCGAGGCCGTCGTCGAGGAGGACGAGGACGTCGTCAATGTGGGTGTTGGCCAGCTGCGTCAGCGAGGCCTGTTCGATGTCAGCGATGGCTGTGGCCATGTCTTCCTCCCGCGAAATCAGTGGCCCCAAGATACCACGATTTTCTGACGGTAGCGTCAGAAATGTCGGCGAGAGGATTCGAACCTCCACCCCTTGCGGGACCAGCTCCTAAAGCTGGCGTGTCTACCGGTTTCACCACGCCGACGCGGTCTCGCGATTTTAGAAGCCGGGGCCTCACAGCCGGATGCTAGCCTCGATCTTCAGCGATGACAGAAACCCCGAGGCAGGTCGCGGTTTGCGGTGATGGCGACCCCAGGACGCCACCCGCCGAAGGCGCCGGCGCTTAGGGATGTGGACAATCGATCGCGACAGCCACACGGGGAGGCGCCTGACCGCCGCCGGCCTGGTCGTGGGGAGCGCCTTCTCTGCCCAGCTGGGCGCGGCCTTCGCGGTCGGCTTGATCTCGTCGTCGACGCCGGCGATGGCGGCGATGTTTCGGAACCTGGTGGGCGCGTTGGTCCTGATGGCGCTGCTAGGAGCGAGCCGGGGCACCCTGCGCGACCTCAGCTGGCGGCCGGCGCTGGTGCTCGGCCTGATCCTGGGCGTGATGAACACCAGCTTCTACGCCGGCATCGCCCGCTTGCCTCTTGGTGACGCCGTCGCTGTCGAGTTCGCGGGACCGATCGCGGTCGCCGCGCTGACTTCGTCGGCGCGCCGGGAGCTGCTCTGGGTGGCGCTGGCGGCGGCCGGGGTGCTGACCATATCCCACCCCGGGCCGGATCACCTCAGTTACGCCGGCATGGGCTTCGTCTTGCTCGCCGGCACGTGTTGGGGCGCCTACATCCTGGTCGGCCGCAGGGTCGCCATCGGCGGCCGCCGCTCCGACACCCTGGCGCTGGCGATGGTCGCGAGCGCGGCGGTCCTGGTGGTGCCGGCTGTCTACCAGGCGGCGCCGGCGCTGGCCCAGCCCCACTTCCTGGCGCTGGGCATCGGCGTCGGCATCCTCAGCTCCGCGATCCCCTACAGCGTCGAGCTGATGGCGATGGAGCGCGTCCCACCGACGGTTTTCGGCGTTCTCCTCAGCCTGCAGCCGTTCATGGCGGCGCTGATGGGCTTCCTGGTCCTGGGCCAGCATGTCTCGGCCCTGGAAGCCACCGGCCTGGTGCTGGTGATCGCGGCCTCGATCGGGGTCACGGTGAGCGGCAAGGACCCCTCGAGAGCCACAGAACCAGTCGCGGCCTAACCCCTTCAGGGCTCGGGGCCGACGCCCTGCTGGTGGCGGGCCAGGAAGTCGCTGAGGTCGCGGTTGAAGTCGACCGGCTTCTCATACATCGGCAGGTGCCCACACTTGTCGTAGATCACGATCTCGGCGGTGGGAATCCGCTGGGCCGCCCGGTACGCGTGCTGCACCGAGATGGTGCGATCCTGCCGCCCCCAAACGATCAGGACCGGCGCCTTGATGGTTGGGAGCGTGTCCCACAGCAGTTCGTCCTCGGAAGCCAGCAGCATGCTCTCGGCCATGCCCAGGATGTGGTCCTTGTAGCCGGGCTGGGCGTAGGCCTCGGCCATCAGGTCGGTTTGCTGGGTCGAGGACAGGCTGGAGTCGTAATAGGCGCGGCTGTGCGACCACTCGAGAAGACGCTTCTGGCCCAGTAAGGGTCGGATCAGGAGCTTTGCCAGCGGGTTGGCCGCGATCGACCAGGCCCTGGGGACGCTGGTGAAAAAGCCGGCGGCGCCGGCCCCGGTGACGGTCCGGACCCGGTCGGGGTGATCTACGCCGGTGCGGAGCGCGATCGCGCCGCCCATCGAGCTCCCCACGAGGTGGGCTGAATCGATCGTCAGCGCATCCATGAATTTGACCAGGAACTCGGCGTAGCCCGTCAGCGAATAGCGCATCTTGGGGATCCCGGAGCGACCGAAGCCCGGCAGGTCGAGGGCGATCACGCGCCGGCCGGTGGCGGCCAGTGGAGCGATGTTGCGCACCCAGGCCTCGGCGTGGTGGTTGTAGCCGTGCAGCAGGATGACCGGCTCGCCCTCACCGACGTCGTAGCGGAAGATGCGGCCGCGGCCGACCTTGACGAAGCGCGGCTCGAGAGCCAGGGCTTCGCCGGCGGCGCGGCCGCGGGTCATGGCCGGGCCTCGACCTCTTTCTCGACCAGCGAGCGGAGCTTCTCCAGGGAGGTCGTCAGGTCTTTGCGCACCTGGCCCTCCGCCACTTTGCTGATGGCCCCGCCGGCTGCCTTGGCAATGCCGCCAAGGAGGCCGCCCCGATTGCCACCGATCAGGCTGCTGAGGTCGTAGGTGTTGTTGAGCCGGACCACGCTCTTGTCGCCCCGACCGATAAAGGTGTAGGTCCCGCCGTTCTCAAAGCCCGCGAACGACTTGAAGGTGATCTTCTTGTCCTTCTGCCAGTCGGTGATCTCGATCTCAGACCTAATGTCGGGCAAGCCGGTCGTCTTCTTGACGAACTTGAACTTGGAGCCCTTGCCGCTGGTCTGCCTGGTGGTCGGCTTGTACTCGGTCATGCCGACGACATATCGGGTGCTGTTCCTGTAGGCGTCGACGAAGGCAAAAACGTCGGCCGCCGGCCGGTCGATCTCGATGCTGTTCTCCACCGTGTTGGCCATCGGTGCCTCCTACTCAGCCAAATGGGGAATCATGGTAGCCCGCCCCGCCAGGGCAGCCAACTACATCGCCCGTGAGCCGGAGATGGCGCGCGAGATAACCAGTCGCTGGATCTCCGAGGTGCCCTCGAAGATGGTGTAGATCTTGGAATCGCGGTGCCAGCGCTCCACCGGGTAGTCGCGGAGGTAGCCGTAGCCGCCGAGGATCTGGATCGCCTGCTCGGTCACCCAGACCGCCATCTCGCCGGCCTTGAGCTTTGACATCGAGCCCTGGCCCTTGTCGAACTCCTGGCCCGACCGCGCCATCCAGGCGGCGTGCCAGACCAGCAAGCGCGAGGCCTCGATCTCGGTGATCATGTCGGCGAGCTTGAAGGCGATGGCCTGGTTTTCGATGATGGGGCGCCCGAATGCGGTCCGCTCCTGGGCGTACTGCAGCGAGAACTCGTAGGCGGCGCGGGCGATGCCCACGGCCTGCGCTCCCACCAGGGGGCGGGTCATCTCGAAGGTCCGCAGCGCGCCCGAGCCCTTGCCGACGTGGCCCTCCTTGGCCCTGGCCAGGCGCGCCTCCAGCTTGTCCTCGCCGCCGAGCAGGTAGTCGCCGGGGATCCGGCAGTCCTCGAGGATGACCTCGGCGGTGTGCGAGGCGCGGATGCCCATCTTCTTATGCTTGGCACCCTGCGAGATGCCCTTGGTGCCCTTGGGAACGACGAACGTGGCCTGCCCCTTGGCCCCCAGATCCGGATCGACCGCCGCCACCACCACGTGGGTATCGGCGATGCCGCCGTTGGTGATGAAGACCTTGGTGCCGTTGAGGATCCAGTCGTCCCCGTCCTTCCTGGCCGTGGTCTTGAGACTGCGCACGTCCGATCCCGCGTTGGGCTCGGTGACGGCGAAGGCGCCCAGCTTGATGTCCTTGGGGGTGCCATAACACTCCGGAAGCCACTGCAGGACCTGGTCCGGGGTGCCGCTGGCAAAGATGCCGGCGGCCGCCAGGCTCGAGCCCATGATCGAGAGCCCGATGCCGGCGTCGCCCCAGAAGAGCTCCTCCTGGGCGATTGGTCCGAGCAGACCGCTGGCGTCATTGCCGGCGAAGCTCTGCTGCAGGAAGTCGACGGAGTACAGACCGATGTCGGCAGCTTCCTGGATCAGAGGCCAAGGGGTCTCCTCACGCTCGTCCCACTCAGCGGCGGCAGGCCGGATCCGCTTCTCGGCGAAGTCGTGGATCCACTGCTTCACCTCCAGCTGCTCGGCGCTCAGTTCAAAGCTGACCATCGGTCCTCCAGGGTGTGCCGCATGAGCAACGAAGTGACGGTACAGTCATGACGCGGTGCGTTGTAGAGCAGATTAGTCCTACTGCTGAGGAAAAGTCAAGACAATCCCAGGCACATAATCACGGTTCAAAGGAGGGAGGTTGGCAACCGCAATATGAATGGAATCGAGCCCCAGAAGCGGGCCCGCAAGATCGCCATGAGCGACAAGGAGCGGGACGCCCACCTGGCACAACTGCTGGTCTGCCGGGTGGGCACGATTGGCGCCGACGGCGGCCCCCACGTCAGCGCCCTCTGGTACGTCTGGGACGGGACCGCGTTGTGGCTCTACTCGATCATCAAGAGCCAGCGCTGGGTGAACCTGCAGCGCGACCGGAGAGTCTCAGTGGTGATCGACGCCGGCGAGAAATACTTCCAGCTGCGAGGGGTGGAGTTCATCGGCGAGGTCGAGTTCATCGGGGAGCAGCCCCGGGTGGGCGAGCCCAACCCCGACCTCGACGTGCCCGAGCGCCTCTTCGCCCAGCGCTACACCGGCGGGACCTGGCTCGGCTACGACCACCGCCACGCCTGGCTGCGGCTCAGGCCACGGAAGCAGGTCAGTTGGGATTTCAGGAAGCTGGGCGGCACGGAGACCGCGTTCAACCCGCAGAGGTAGCCAATTCCGATCGTTAGAGCGGGCGGCCGGAGCCTTTCTAAGTCGCCTCTAAGTCTCGCCTCAGGTGCCCTTCAACGCCCCCTCCCAGACTCAGGGCTGGGTCGGCGGAGCGCCGCTCCCGCCAACCGCAGGCTTCAACAGTCAAAGGAGACCCCTGGAAATGCTCAAGACCATCGCAGTCAAAGCTCTACTCGGCGTCGGCGCGCTCGGTGTCGTCGGAGGATCGGCCGCCCTGGCCGGTGCCCCCAATCTCACGGCCAACCTGGCCGCGGCGACGACCCCGAAGGCCGGCCCCAGCGTGGCCGATGCCGCCAAGCATCGCGCCCGCGGCACCATCATCAAGCTCAGCGACAAAGAGATGACCATCGAGCGCAGCCGTCGCGACCCGAAGACCAATGCCACCACCAAGGACGACGTCACGGTCGAGCTCAACAGCACGACCGCCGTCTATCGCTGGGGCAGCAAGGACAAGCACGGCGTTGAGATCCTCGCCCTCGGCCAGGATGTGGGCGTCCGGTTCGTCGACAATAACGGCCAGAAGGTCGCCCGCGGCGTCGTGATCCTGCCCGACCACAGGGCTGGTCGCATCGTCAGCAAGGACGCCGATGGCAAGAGCTTCACCATCCGCACCAAGGAAGGCAACCTCGTCAAGGTCACCACCGGACCCAACACCAAGTTCGTCGAAGGCACCGCCAAGAACCACAAGGCCGGCAGCTACGCCGACCTCAAGGTTGGCGACCGCGTCCTGGCCCTGGGCCAGGAGGACAGCCAGCACGTCTTCGACGCCGCCGTGGTCCGCTCCGCCAACATCGACCGCGCCGCCAAGCCCAACACCGCCGCCACACCCCCAGCCTGACCAATTAACTATTCCAACAAGAAGGGCCCCTCCCGGGGGCCCTTCTTCTTTTGTGACACCATCGATGGCTTGGACGATTGGAAGACACTCCCGACGGGCGCGATGAGCACGACCTATGGCGACCAGGTCGAGACACGGGCGAAGCTCTCGGCGCTGCGGGCGTCGATGTTCGGCGCCGACGTCGACGCCGTCTACCTTGAGGGCTTCGCCAACGTGGCATGGCTCTGCGGCGGCCGGGGCAACCGCGTCGTCTCCGACAGCCCGACCGGCCTCTGCGGCATCCTGGTCGGCGCCAACGGGGCCTGGCTGCTGGCTCCCAACAACGAGGAGGCCCGCCTCCGCGCCGAGGTCTTCGCCGACCTACCGCTGCCGGTGGTCGCCCGGCCCTGGTACCAGCTGCCGCTGTGGCAGGCGGCCCGGCCGCTGCTGCCGCAGGCCGCCAGCTGGCTGGCGGACGTCGCGGTGGCCGGCGCCGGCGATGCCGCGCCGATGCTGGCGGACCTGCGCCGGGTGCTCGGCGAGACGGACGTACAGCGCTACCGGAGCCTTGGTGCCGAGACCGCTGAGGCATTGGAGACGGCGCTGCTCGAGGTCCGCCCGGGATGGAGCGAGCTCGAGGTCGCCGGGGCGATGGCGGCCGCTCTCAAGGCTCGCGACATCGAGCCGTCGGTGGTGCTGGTGGGGACCCGGGCTCGGGCGGAGCGTTTCCGGCACCTGCTGCCGACCGCGGCCGTCATCGACGGCGGGTTGATCGCGTCCACGACGGCGGTGCGTCATGGCCTGCATGCGTCGGTGACCCGCTGCCTCAGCTTCGGTCGGGTGCCGGGCGAGCTGGTCGAGAAGCACGCCACCGTGGTCGACGTCGACACCGCATACCTGACCAAATCCCGACCCGGCCTCACCTTGGGCCTGGTATTCGCCGCCGGCGAGAAGCGATTCGCGGCTGGCGGCTTCTATGACGACTGGAAGGAGCACCATCAAGGCGGCACCACCGGCTACGCCGGCCGCGAAGTCCTCGCTCAGCCAGGCGTCGAGTACGCCCTCGCCGCCGGCATGGCGGTGGCCTGGAACCCAACTGTTCCGGGCGCCAAGTCGGAGGACACCTTCCTGGTTCTGGAGAAAGGGCTCGAGCAGCTCACCCGCGCCCCCGAGTCGCCCTGGCCGTTGATTGCCGGCGACATCCCGCGGGCGGGAATCCTCGTCGTCGACTGACCTGTCGACCCGAGGCGGGCTAGGCGCCGGGGCGGTCGATGATCTTCAGGCTCTGGTGGCCTGCGGCTTCGGCCGCGCTCATGGGTCGCGGCAGGTCGATCCGATGCCACCGGTCACCGAAAACTGCCGCGGCCTCGCTCTCGCCGGCGGTGAAGTAAACGACCTGGCCCTCCTGGGCCTCGAGGACCTTGAGCAGCTCAACTCTGCGATCGTCGTCGGCCAGCGCCAGGACATCGTCAAGGAACAGTGGCAGGGTCTCGGTACCGCCGCCCATCACCTCCATCAATCCAAGGCGAAGGAGTAGGTATATCTGCTGCTGGGTCCCGCGGCTCAGCTGTTTGAGGTCGACCATCGACTTGGTCTCGGGGACCCGCAGCAGCACCTCGAACCGATCACTGACCAGCGCTTCGCTGTAGCGCCCGTCGGTGACCTGGGCGAGGTCGCGGCTGAGGTACTCCTGCAGCTTGGGGGCGTAGGCGCGCCGGATCTCCTCCGAGGCCAAGGCCAGGGTCGCGGCGGCCAGGCGGCAGGCCTTGCCGAAGGCATCGAGGTGCTCGACCTGCTGGCGCAGCTGCAGCACCCGCTCCTCCAGCGGCGCCACTTCGGGGATCAGCCTCCCGCCGCGCTCGAGCGAGGCCTGTTGGCCGGCAAGGTCTACCATCAGCCGCTGCACCTCGGCGTCAGCCTCCGCGGAGAGCCGCTCGAGCTCGCGGCTTGTGATGTCAGTCAAGGCGCCGACACCGCCGCCGACGGTGGCGGTCGGGCCGGCGTGTAGCTCGAGCGTCTCGAGCTGTCGTTCCAGCAAGTCCACGGCGGACCGCTGCTGGTAGCAGTCGCGGCGGGCTCGCTCGCCGTCGATCGCCGACATCAGCTCCTGGCGCGAGGAGAAGGTCCTCTCCCCTGCCGACAGCGCCTCGCCAACGGGCAGGGCGTTCCGGGTGGCCAGGTAAACCCCAACCGCGATCACCGCGGCGCCCGCGATGTCGGCCGCGACGAGGTGCAGGACGATCCCGGCAACCAGGGCCACGACACCGATCGCCAATGCCAGGAAGACGTAGACCGCGGGAGCCTGTCGCGGAGCAGCAGCCGGGCCAGCCAACAGGGCCTGGAGCGCCTGATCCAGTTCGGCCTCCGACCAGGCGGGCTGATCCGATTCCAGGGCGACCCCCTCGACGCCAACGGCGGCGGCGCGCAGCTCGGCCTCCGACAGCCTTCCGCGGGCACGCTCCAGCTCGACCCGCAGCCGCGCGCTGTCGGAACCTCGATGGGCGACCTCCGATCCGATCTCGTCGGCTCGGGCCTGCGCCGCCGCCAGTAGAGCTTCGGTGCGAGCGATCGATTCGACCTCGGTCTCCAGCGCTTCGCGGGCAGCCAGGACCCGGGCCAGGTGGGACTCGACCGAACTCAGGTCCCGCCCCACCTCATTGCGACGGGTGGCGGCGTTGACCTTGGGAACGGTGGCCTGTCGCGACCCCTCCTGCAGGCGCGCAATGGCCTGCTCGACAAGGACGTCGACGCCGGCATCGGTCACCCGCAGCAGGCTCTGGCGCACCTCGGCGTCATCGGTTATCCGCGCCAGCTCCCCCTCGCCGACGCAGGCAACCTGGGTGAAGACGCTGCCCGGTAGTTTGAGAAGCGCGTCGCCAACGTCGAGCCATCCATGGGTCCCGGTGGCGAACGAGGCGGAGATATCCTGGCCGCTGGTGCGGTTGATGACCCGCGTCCGCTCGCCACTCAAATCCCAGTCGACTTCGATCTCCCGCCCGTCGGCCAGGCTATACGTCAGGTTCAGCCCCGCCGGCTCGCCGGTCCAGGGCAGCACCTTCTTGAGGGCACCGGCGTGGCCGCTGCCGCGTTTGGCCGGGGCCAAACCATAGAGCCCCGTGACGAGCGCCTCCAGCAGGCTGGATTTTCCCGCCTCGTTGGGACCGATGACCAGGAGATGGTTGTGGTCGAGGTCCACATCGACGTCACGCAGGCCTTTGAAGCCACGAACACGGAGCTTGATCAGCCTCATGTCGGCACCCTGATATCGCTCTCGAAAGCCTCCGCCACCAGCGTGGCCGCCCACAACGCCGGCGCCGAGCCGTCGGCCAGCAGCCGGCTGATAGCGGCACCGCGGGCGTTGGGCTCATGGGCCAGGTCGCGGAGGTCGACCTCGGCGACGGTGGCATCGACCACGCGGATGCCCCGCGCCAAATCCTGCAGGGCAGCCTCGAGGGCGCTGCGATCGAACTCCAGCGAATGGCCACGGCTGCCCCATAGGCGGCACGTGACCAGGGTGCTCGTCGGGGAGATCGGCTCGAGCGCCTGCCGCAACACCGCCTCCAGCTGGGTGGAATCGGATACCTCACTGACGTCGACGCTGACGGTCTCGTAGCTGACCAGGTTCGCCGGCACGGCCTCAACACCGACATGGCCGGCCTCCACCTCGACCCAGAGCGCCCCGTGGTTCCCGGGTGCCTCGGCCGCGTCCAGCGCAACCGGCGAGCCCGGCCACGACATCAGGTCGCCCACCGCGCCCTGGTGGATGTGGCCGAGGAGGACGTGGTCGAACCCTGCGGCACGGATCTCCTCGGCGCGTAGGCCGAGGCCACCCCAGTTGAGGTCGGCGCTGAGGCTGCTGAGGTCGACGCCGTGGATCACCAGCAGGTGAGTGCGGCCGTCGCCACGAGGGACATCGAATGACTGCAGGACGGCGTGGTCCATCTCCCGGCCGCCGTACCCCGCCGCCCATATCACCGCATCGCCGACCTCCACTCGAGTTGGCGCCGGGGCCAGCGCCAGCGTGACGTTCGGTGGCCATGAAGTGGTCTTGTACGGCGAGGAGGGGCTGGCGTAATCGTGGTTCCCGGATGCAAGAACCACCGGGCAGGTCAGCCGGGCAAGCTGACGAGCGACGAATGCGGCCGTGTCCCGGGTGACGTGCTCGTTCTCGAAGAGGTCGCCGCCGATGGTGACGGCGTCGGCGTTGCCCTCGAGGGCCACGTCGACCATCCATTCCAACGCGGAACGGAGCAGCGTCCGCCGCTGGGCGCCGTCACAGCCCGAGTAGGACTGCCCGGCGAAGGGCCGGTCCAGATGCAGGTCAGCGACGTGTAGAAGTCGAAGCATCCTTGGTCTGTCTCGAGCCTACTAGATTCGCAGCTCTTCCGAAAGGCCCTGGGCCAGCTCCACTACCAGCGCGGTGTAGTCCTGCCGGCCATGGCCGGCGGCCTGCGAGGCTTCGAACAACCGCCGTGCCTCGTCCGTCAGAGGTGTGTCCTGCCCATTCTCGGAAGCCAGATCCGCCGCCAGGCGAAGGTCCTTCACCAGCAGGTCGGTGGCAAAGCCAGGGGCCAGCTCGCCGACCAGGGCGCGCTTGGCCAGCTGTCCGGTGAGCTGCACGCTGCCGCCGCTGCTGACGCTCACCACGTCGACCAGGGTTTTCAGCGACACCCCCGCGCGCACCCCGACCAGCAGCGCCTCCAGGGTCGCCGCCGAGATCGACCCCACCAGCATGTTGTTGACCAGCTTGACCACCTCTCCGCTGCCAACCGGTCCGGTGTGAAAGAGCCGATCCGGATCGCCCAGGGCCGCGAATATCGGCCGGCAGCGCTCCAGCACCGCGGGGTCGCCACCGGCCATGATCGTCAGGGTTCCCTGTTCGGCGCCGAAGGAGCCTCCACTGACGGGGGCGTCGAGAAAGGCGACGCCACGGCTCGCGGCCGCCGCGGCTACGCGACGGCTGACCTCGGGAGCGACGGTGCTCATGTCCACCAGCACCGAGCCCGCCGCCATCGATTCGAGCAGGCCGCCCTCGCCCGTGGCAACGTCGACGACGTCCTCCGAGGTGGTGACCATGGTGATGACCACGTCGGATGCGGCAGCGACCTCGGCCAGCGACGGGCGCATCTCGATGCCGCCGGCACGGCCGAGCTCGACCGCCTCAGGCCGGCGCGCCCATCCGGACACGCGGAAACCGGCACTGGTCAGGTTGCGAGCCATGGGCAGTCCCATCACCCCGAGCCCGACGAAGCCAACGCGATCCCCGGCCGCCATTTAGCTGCCTAGAAACGGCTTTGGAAGCCGCCAAGCTGGGGTCGGGGCCTTGCCCTCGATCCCGATACCGTGAAATCCCGGCACCACCAGGCGGAAAGATGTCACCCCTTGCTTGAACTTGGTGCCGTCCATTCCCGGGGAGAGTCTAGACGACCTGTAGGATTCGCACATGCTGCCGCCGCTGTCGTCCAGTTTCGCCTTCACCGCCCGGTGCAGGCTCCAGAACCGGCCCGGCATGCTGGGCCGGCTGACCACCGAGGTGGGGAGCGCGGGCGGCGATCTCCGAGCCATTGACATCGTTAATTTCGAGCAGGGATCGATCGTGCGCGAACTCACAGTGCATGCCCGCGACTCCGAGCATGCCCACGCCATCATGCGGGCGATGCAGGCCGTCGATGGGGTCGAGGTCCTGGAGTATTCCGACCGCACCTTCCAGCTCCATGCCGGCGGCAAGATCGAGGTCGTCGGCAAGATCGCCATCAAGACTCGCGACGACCTCTCGATGGCCTACACGCCGGGCGTGGCGCGCGTCTGTCGAGCCATCGCCGAGAACCCCGACCGCGCTCGCAGCCTGACCATCAAGCGCAACTGCGTGGCTATCGTGACCGACGGCAGCGCTGTCCTCGGGCTTGGCAACCTGGGGCCGGAGGGCGCCCTGCCGGTCATGGAGGGCAAAGCCATGCTCTTCAAGGAGTTCGGCGGCGTCGACGCCTTCCCGATCTGCCTCAACACCCAGGATGTCGACGAGATCGTGGAGACGGTTGAGCGCATCTCGCCGGTCTTCGGCGGCATCAACCTCGAGGACATCTCTGCCCCGAGATGCTTCGTCATCGAGGAGCGGCTCCAGGAGTCGCTGGACATTCCCGTCTTCCACGACGACCAACACGGCACCGCGGTGGTGGTGATGGCGGCGCTTTACAACGCGCTGCGAATTGTCGACAAGAGGCTCGACCAGCTCAAGCTGGTGGTGGCGGGCACCGGGGCCGCCGGGGTCGCCTGCACCAAGATGATGCTGGCTGCCGGCGTGCGCGAGGTTATCGGGGTCGATCGCCACGGCGCCATCCACCAGGGCCGCGAACGGCTCGAGACCGGTGTCAAGCAGTGGTACGCAGCCCACACCAACCAGGGCGGTCTGCGCGGCGGCCTGAGCGACGTCATCGAGGGTGCCGACGTCTTCCTCGGCGTCAGCGGCCCGGGCATCCTTACCGAGTCCGACGTCGCCAAGATGGCCCACCAGCCGATCGTCTTCGCGCTGGCCAATCCCGATCCCGAGATCCGCCCGGAGCTGATCGAGAGCCTGGTGGCGGTGGTGGCCACCGGCCGCTCCGACTACCCCAACCAGATCAACAACGTGCTCGCCTTCCCCGGCATCTTCCGGGGCGTGCTGGACTGCGGTGCGTCCGAGGTCACCTATCCGATGAAGCTGGCGGCGGCCCAGGCGATTGCCGACATCGTCACCCCCGAAGAGCTCCAGCCCGAGTACGTCATCCCCTCAGTTTTCAACCGCGCGGTTGCGCCGGTGGTCGCCGCCGCCGTCATTGCCGAAGCCAAGGCGAGCGGCCTGGCCCATCCACTGGCGGAGCCAGAAGACCCTCTTTACGGCTAGCCGCGACTCTCGGTTCGCGCGGCTCCAGCGCCGGGCGCGTTCAATTCGGCCGAATTTGTTGTATCTTCTCAACAAGGACATCACGGGAGCTACGGAACGCCGGCCCCAGAACGCCAGGACTTCTAGCTCACCGCCCAGGGGCATTCCCACCCACGCAGCGCGCACGATTGCCAGTGACTGACCGGCCTACCGCCGGAGAGGTCCCTGGCTGGCGGGCAGTGCCGCACTCAAAACAAAAGCCATCGACAATCCGGCGGTTGAACCGCTACCTGACTACTCTCTCGACCACCTGGTCATCCAGGTGGATCTTGACCATGTGCCCTGGCTTGCCGCGCTCGCCGAGGGTCAGGCCCACGCATACACATTCCTCTCGGAGTTCTTCGCCGGCGTCACCTTCGGTCTCGTACTGGGCCCTGCCTACGAACTCTCCCTGATCTTCACGCCGCAGCAGGGCAAGTATCAGGCCTTCGCCTGCCACGTCGACACCCCGCCCGATGACATGAACATGACCCGGGCGGCGCTCCGCATCGAGGATCTGCGCCCTGTCGACCTGACCCAAATCGAGTGGCTACGGCTGCCCAAGATCGAGTCGACCAACGTCAAGTTCACCAAGCCCGGGACCGAATGGAGCACCCGGGTGGCCGAGTGGTACCGCAGTTTCGCGGTTCCCGGCACGCCGGGAGCGGGCATCCGCGGCGCCGGTGAAGACACTGGTCCGTTCACCCCGATCGAGGTGTCGACGACGGCACGTACCTTCCTCGAGCAGGTCGATACCGTTCTCGACGTCCTCCAGACCGCCCGCGAGAAGCGCGCCAGCGAGCTGCGCCGCAAGGCCGAGGTTGTTAGCCGTGAGCTCACCTGCCCCAGCTGCCATCAAGCCATGGAGGCGCCCCAGCGCTCATGCCCCAACTGCGGGAAGCCGCTCGGCAGTGGCTTCCAGGTGAAGGGCGCCGCCAGCGAAGCCCTTCTGGAACTGGCCCCAGGTCAGGCCGATCGATTCAATTCTTTCCAGAAGCTGGAGGTGATGACGGGCTTCGGCGACCTCGAGGCGCCCTTCGACGTCGCTGACCGCAACCGGCTGCGCGTCTACTTCAAGCGACCCGCGGTCCTCCCCGACAGTGTCGAGGTGGCGCCCATCGAGGGCGGCGCGGTGGCGGCGGCGCAACGCCACGCCCTCGACATGGCGCTCAGCGGCCACCCCGACCTGGCCACCGTGGTCCAGTTGGTGGCGGCGCCTGCCGACATCCCTCAGCCGCCTGACACGCCTCTTCTCCAGCCACTCTTCAACCAGAAGATCGCCGACAACGAGGAGCAGACCGAGGCGGTCCGTCGCGTGGTGGCGATGCCACTGGGCTCGGTGATGATGCTCCAGGGACCGCCGGGCACCGGCAAGACGACGGTCATCGTCGAGGCCGTGCGTCAGATCCTGGAGTCCCAGCCGCAGGCCCGGATCTTGATCTCATCGCACTCCAACCGCGCTGTCGACGACGCCACCGAACGGCTGCAGAAGGTCGGCGTCAAGATCTTCCGGCTCCGCGCGGGCGACGACAAGGGCGCGTCTACCTGGGACCGCGCCTCCGACGAGCGCGTCGTCGCCGCCACCTGCAACAAGGCCGTCGTCACCGAGGGTCAGCGCGGCGAGCAATACACCTACGCCTTCCTCGACGAGGCCAACAAGGCCCGAGCCGAGGAGACCTTGCCCTTCATCGCGCTGGGTGAGCGAGTGGTCCTCATCGGCGACCACCACCAGCTGCCGCCCGTGGTCGAGGAGGAGGACCTCGGCGAGCTGCGCCGCGGTACGCCGGAGTGGCACCTGGCCCGCAAGAGCTACTTCGAGATCCTCTGGGAGAGCGACCTGCCCGAGACCAACGAGGTCGTCTTCCTGGTGCAGCACCGGATGCACCCGGCCATCCGTCACCTCGTCAGCCAGCGTTTCTACCGCGGCCAGCTCCGTGACGGCGACGTGGTCAAGTCCTATCACCGACCCAAGATCATGGGCGCCCACCGCTCCCTGATCTGGATCGACTCGGCAGGCGCCGAAGTCCGCGAGATGCGCACTGGCAACGGCTCGATCTACAACCTCAACCACGTCAACATCTGCCGCGGCCTGGTGCGGATGTTGAGCGAGCGCACTGACCCCGACATGAACATCGCCCTGATCGGGATGTACCGCGAGCAACTGCGCCGCTACGGCGGCTGGAAGCAGTGGACCACCCGTGACTTCCGCGCCGACACCGTCGATGCCTTCGAGGGCGCCGAGGCCGACATCGTCATCGTCGACCTCGTCCGCAGCAACCCCCGAGGCATGGTCGGCTTCCTCGAGGTCCACAACCGTATCAACGTCGCGATGTCGCGCGCCAAGGTGCTGCTGATCGTCGTCGGCGACAGCCAGACGGTGCGCAGCAACCGCGTCCTGCGGCAGGTCTATGAAGGCTTCCGGCGCAGCGGCGCCATCATCCCCTGGAACCGTCTACCGGGGGTCGGCAAGGGCAACCGCCGTCGCCGCGGCGGTCGCACTCGACCCAGCGCCCAGCCCGTCCGGCCGCAGCTTGTCACCGACGCCGGCGAGGCCACCAGCGACGGTGAGAACGGCGACCGCCAGTTCGCCGCCGGAGAGGCCGCCCCGCGCCGTCTGCCGCGCCTGCGCGACTGGCAGCCTGGCGAGGCACTCCCGGAGGTTCCCGCCGGCGGAGACGGGCTCGAACCCGCTGCAGCAACTCCCGACCAGGAGACCCCCACCGGCGGCGACGCCCGACGCAGCCGTCGACGCCGGCGGCGTCGACCACGCCGGCGCAGCCCGAGGCCTGAGGGGCAGAGCCCGGCGGCCGACGGCGGGACCACCCCCGGTGGCACCCCGCCGAGCGCACCGCCGAGCGCACCGCCGAGCGACAGCGGCGGTACGTAGGCCGCGATCTCCCTGGGAGTCGTACTCGATCCCCAAGAGCCTAGGCGAGATCGAAACTTATACTGCGGTCATGTCCGCGCCCCAACTCGAAAACGTACTCGTCGACGCCTCCCGCCACCGCGGCACCATCACCCTCAACAAGCCGGATCAGCGCAACCCCCTGGGCGGTGGCATGCTCCGTGACCTGCTGACCGCCTTCCAGTGGGCTCGTGACGATCCCAAGATCCGCGTCGTCGTCCTCACCGGCGCCGGCGACAAGGCCTTCTGCGCGGGCGCCGACCTTAGCTCTTTCGACACCGAGCAGACGGAGGTCGAGCGCCACCTCGGCAGGCACATGTTCGTGGAGCTCTTCGTCCTGATGCAGGAGCTGGGCAAGCCGATCGTCGGACGCATCAACGGCCACGCCCTGGCCGGCGGCCTGGGGCTGGCCACGAGCTGCGACATCCTAGTCGCCGCCGACAACGCCACCTTCGGCACTCCCGAGATCAACGTCGGGGTCTGGGCGATGATGATCCAGGCGGTGCTGATCCGGAACCTGCCCCGAAAACCGCTGCTGGAGATGCTCCTCCTGGGCGGCCGCTTGGACGCCGATGAGGCGCTTCGCATCGGGCTGGTCAACCGCGTGGTTCCGGCCTCTGAGCTGGATGCCGCCGTCGATGAGGTCGTGGGCAAGCTGGAGAAGAAGTCGCCGATTATCATGAAGCTCGGCCGCGACTCCTTCTACCGGGTCCAGGACATGGAGTTCCGGGCCGCCCTCGAGTACCTCCAGGCGCAGCTGTCGCTGGTGACCCTCACCGAGGACACCAAGGAGGGCGTGATGGCTTTCTTCGAGAAGCGGGAGCCGGAGTTCAAGGGACGTTGACCGCTAGCCCCGCCCGCGGCAAGGTGTGGTTCACTGAGGTCGGTCCCCGGGACGGCTTCCAGAACTGGCCCCGGCCCGTATCGACTCCGGTAAAACTCGAGCTCATCCATGCCGCCCTCGACGCCGGCGTGCCGCGGGTAGAGGTCACCTCGATGGTCTCGCCCAAATGGGTGCCCCAGCTCGCCGACGCTGAGACCGTCCTCGAGACCCTGCGCGACGGCGGCGGCGATGTCCTCGAGCGTGTCCGGGTGCTGGTGCCCAACCTCAAGGGGATGGAACGGGCCTCGCGGTTCTTCGACGACGGCCTCGCCAACGTGCTCGTCAACGTCGGCGTCACCGACGGCTTCAACCGCCACAACCTCAACCGCAGCGTCGAGGAGACGCTCCAGTACATCGGCGAGGTGGTGGCGGCCGCGGCGCCCAAGAAAGTCCGGGTCGACGCCTCTGTCAGTGTCGCCTGGGGCTGTCCATACGAGGGGCCCGTGGCCCCCGAGCGCGCCGTCGCGGTGGCCCAACGGCTTGCCGACATGGGCGTCGCGGAGCTGTCATTTGGCGACACCATCGGCGTCGCCGCGCCCGCTGAGGTACGGCGGCTCTCGGAGATGGCGCTGCAGGTTTTCGCCGGGATCGACGTGGCGATGCACTTCCATGACACTCGCGGCCTCGGCGTGGCCAATGCCCAGGCGGCACTCGAGGCCGGCGTGCGGCTGCTCGAGGGCTCCATCGGCGGCATCGGCGGTTGCCCCTTCGCGATCAACTCCACCGGCAACGTCTGCTCCGAGGACATGCTGGCGATGGTGACCGACCTCGGCTACGAGACCGGCATCGATCTTGATCGCATGATGGAAGCTGCGGTCAGCCTGGAGCGAGCCCTCGGCGAGAAGCTGCCGGGCAAACTTCATCTTGCGGGACCCGCACCGTGGCTGGCGCCGTCCTCGGCCGCCGGTGGGGCGGTGCCGGCATGAGCGAGGAGCCGATCAGCCCGGGGGAGAGCCGCGCCGACCAGCAGAAGCGCCTCAGGTCCAAGGCCCTTGCTGGTGGCGTCAAACACCGCGAGCGGCTGGTGGAGCAGAACAAGCTCCCCGTTCGCACCCGCATCGAACTGCTTCTGGACCAGGGCTCCTTCGTTGAGGACGGGCTCTTCGCCAACGTGCTCGCAGACGACCTACCCGCCGACGGCGTTGTCACCGGCGTCGGCCGGATCGGTGGCAGGCCGGTCTGCGTGATGGCCAACGATCCCACCGTCAAGGCCGGCTCATGGGGAGCGCGCACGGTCGAGAAGATCCTGCGGATCCAGGAGACGGCGGAGCGGCTGCTGGTGCCGATCGTCTACCTGGTCGACTCCGCCGGAGCCCGAATCACCGACCAGGTCCAGATGTTCCCGGGCCGCCGCCACGCCGGTCGGATCTTCCACAACCAGGTGATGCTCTCCGGCCGCGTTCCCCAGGTGTGCCTGCTGTTCGGGCCATCGGCGGCGGGCGGAGCCTACATCCCAGCGTTCTGCGACGTCGTGATCATGGTCGAGGGTAACGCCAGCATGTACCTGGGCTCGCCGCGGATGGCCGAGGTCGTGGTCGGTGAGAAGGTGACCCTGGAGGAGATGGGCGGGGCGCGAATGCACTGCACCGTCAGCGGTTGCGGCGACTTTTTGGTCGCCGATGACGCCGAGGCCATCGACGTCGCCAAGGCCTACCTGGGTTACCTGCCCCAGAGCTTCCGGGAGGAGCCAGATGTCAGGCCGGCGCTCGATCCGGCCGCGGGCGCCAAGGCCATCGACGCGATCGTCCCCGACGCCGCCAACAAGGGCTACGACATGCGCCTGGTGGTCGAGGCGCTGGTAGACGAGGGCAGTTTCCTGCAGGTCAAGAAGCTCTACGCGAAGGAGCTGCTCACCGGCTTCGCCCGACTCGACGGTCGCGTCGTCGGGCTGCTTGCCAACCAGCCGATGCAGAAAGGCGGTGTGCTGTTCGTCGATTCCGCCGACAAGGCCGCCCGCTTCATCTGGCTGTGCGACGCTTTCAACATCCCCCTGCTCTTCCTCGCCGACGTGCCCGGCTTCATGATCGGTACCGCTGTCGAGCGCGCCGGCATCATCCGCCACGGCGCCAAGATGATCAGCGCCGTCAGCGAGGCCTCGGTGCCGAAGATTTCAGTGATCGTGCGGAAGGCGTACGGGGCCGGGCTCTACGCGATGTCGGGGCCGGCCTACGACTCCGACTGCACCCTGGCGCTGCCCTCGGCAAGGATCGCGGTGATGGGGCCGGAGGCGGCGGTCAACGCCGTCTTTGCCAAGAAGCTCGAGGGTCTGACCGAGGACGAGGCCGCCCGCCGCCGCGCCGAGCTGGAGGACGAGTACAGCCAGGATGTCGACATCTACAAGCTTGCGGCGGAGCTGATCGTCGACGACATTGTCGAGCCGGAGAACCTGCGCGACCAGTTGATCAAGCGCTTCGAGCTCTACGCCACCCGCTTCCGGGTGCGCTCGGAACGAAAGCACGGGGTATACCCGACCTGATTGACCGGCCACGGCGAATGGCCGAGGCTCCGACTCAGTTCTTGGAGGGCAGGTGCGGGCGCTTCGGGAAGTTGGGATCCCGCTCGGCCGCCGTCAGCATCTTGCTGCTCCGGTTTCGAAGGTCGATGACCTCCACCCGGTAGCCCTCTTTGGACCACTGCTCAGCTACTCGAGCGGCCTGTCGCGCGTCTATGAACACCTTGGTCAGCTTTAGGTCCTCGTCCGGATCCGCGAGGGATCGGATCACCACGACGCTCACGCATCAACCATAGCCGATCCTTAAAGAATCACACCATTCCTTGATGACTTGTGACAACGCTATTCGACCCAGATCTTCCCCGCCACCTGCAGCGACATCGCCACCTGGCGGCCGCCGACCTCCACGGTGAGGGTTCCGGCGCCGGCATTGACCGCGACGCTTTTCACGTGCGCACCCAGCTTGAGGGCGCAGCTGTCGAGGAAGTTGAGCAACTGAGGGGTCTCGTGCTCGGCCACCTCCGACACCCGACGGATACGCGACCTCGCGCCTGGGGGCAGGTCGCGCAGCGCCTGCTCGGTCTTGCCGTCGTCCGCGGCCCCCGGGATGGGGTTGCCGTGGGGACAGGTGCGAGGCTCGCCGATGAGCTTGTAGAGGCGATCGGTTACGGCATCGGAAAGGGCGTGCTCGAGGCGACCGGCCTCTTCGTCGGCGGCCAGCCAGTTGAGGCCGAGAACATCCGTCAGCCAGCGCTCGGCGACGCGGTGGCGGCGCACCACAGCGGCCGCGGTATCCCGCCCACCGGGGGTGAGGCTGACGTCCTTGGAGCTGGAGATCTGGACCAGGCCATCCCGCACCATCCGCTGCAGGGTGGCGCCGGCGGTGGGCTGCGAGACCCCCAGCCATTCCGCCAGCCGGGCGGCCTTCACCCGCTCCCCCTCGGCGTCGATGTAGTAGATCGCCTCGAGGTAGCGACTGACGGTCTGAGACTCAACTGTGCTCATGACTTAGTACACCCTTAGCTCTTGATATAGTTCACCCTAAGTGATGGCGGTGATCATGCGCAACGCGCGCCCCTTCCATGGCTGGTAGCTTCCTCATCTTCCTTCGCGAAGGCATCGAGGGCAGCGTGATTTGCGCGATCCTGCTCACCTACCTGGCCGCTGGCGGACGGCGCGAGCTGTTCCGGTGGGTGATGGCGGGTGCGGCTGTGGCCATCGCGGTCTCGGCGGTGGTCGGCGCCGGGCTGTACTTGCTGGTCAAATCCAGCTTTGTCGGCTCCCAGCAGCAAACCTGGTTCGAGACCGCGACCTTCGGGTTGGCCGTCGTGGTGCTCACTTACATGACCTTCTGGATGAAGCGGCACGCGCGCAACCTGAGCGTCGACCTTCGTTCCCGGGTTGACAGCGCCGTCGCGATGGGGTCAGGACTGGCCCTCTTCACGGCGGCGTTGGTCACAGTCGGCCGCGAGGCGCTGGAGACTTCGATTTTCATGGTCGCGATCGCCTTCCAAAACAGCACCATCCACCTGGTCGTCGGCGCCACCGCGGGGCTGCTGGTGGCGCTGGCGATCGCGGTCGCCATCTATCGCATGGGGATGAAGTTGAACCTGTCGCGGTTCTTCAAGGTGGTCGGGGCGGCGCTGATGGTGGTGGCCGCGGGCCTGCTCGCCAACATGGTCGAAAACCTGCAGGTGCTGAACCTGCTGCCGGGCGCCGACACGCACATGTGGAACGCCGGGGGACTGATCGCCGACAGCAGCATCCTTGGCGACATCCTCCACGGGCTGCTGGGCTACGCCGCCTCCCCTACCACCCTGCAGTTCATGACCTACATCGTCTTCCTGGCGGTCGGCCTGACCGCGTTCCTGCGTCGCCCTCGAACCCGACCCGCGCCCGTCTGACCCGCTAACCCAGGGCGAACCGCTTTCGGAGCAGCCAGGCCACGGCTGCCAGAGCAAGCAGCTCAGCGGCCGCAACCGCGAACGCGGCCAGAGGCAGGCCACGAGTCTGAACCGGCGGGATCGGTAGGCTCGCCAGCCCCACAGCGCCGACCCCGGTGCGGTGCCGCGGCAGGTCGCTCAGCGGCGAGGCCGTGGGGTCCTCGGTGGCCGCGGCGGTCGGGGCCGGGGCGGGAGGCGGCGGCACCGCGGCCACCACCGGCGCCCGGTGAACCACCGGGGGCGGCGCAGGGGCGCGACCCGGCTGGCGCGCCTGGGCCGAGTTGGGATCGATCATCAGCGACGACTCATCGATGGCGTCGAACTGGGCGGCGGGGATGGTCTTCAACTCCGAGATCATGGCGTCGCTCCAACCGTTCTGGGCGCCGCCCTGGAAATACCAGTTGGAGCCGTTGTCGGCCAGGATCAAGCCGTAGTGCTGCATCGCGGTGAGGACGACCTGGGTGGCGGGGCCGAAGCGCGAGATGGGGAAGCCGGCGCGCAGCCGGAAACGTGCGCCCATCGGCGGCAAGCTGGAGTTGGAAGACGCCCCGGCCTGGTGGCGGGCTGGCCAGACGAAGCTGCGGTCGGTCTGCTGGGCGGTGAAGCGGATGGCATGCTGCACCCGGCCCGCCTGGACCTCCTCGAGCCGGAGCAGGCCGGGGAATATCGGCAAGCCGGCGGCGTCGGCAGAGGTCCAGGTGGCCGGCCGCAGGCCGTTGGCGCCCAGGTTCCAGGTCGCCCCCGACCCTGCGGTCGAACCATTGGCGCCGTTGTAGTGGGCGTTGTAGAGCTCGTAGAGGGTGCAGGTGCTCTGGTCGACCATGATTGCGTGCCGGTCGCCACCTGCTCCCGAGCCGCCCTCGATCGAGGTGTCGGCGCCGAAGGGATAGGGGACGTGGTCACTCTCGTCGCTGTAGTCGAAAGCCAGGTTGATCTTGGGGTGACTGGAGTCGACGACATTGAATGGGATGCCATACGGCACGCCGCCGGAGGGGCCGAAGTCAGGATGCAGCAGTCGAGAGGCCCCACCCATGTTGCCCAGCCAGGCGGCGCTGCTGGGATGCACCGGCAGGCTCGAGATGTCGGTGTTCCAAACGTTGTTGGCGGGGAAGGCAGGACAGCTGCCGATGCCGGGCGAGGCATCGACCTGGATCCCTGCCACCAGCCCGTAGGTCATCGACACCAGGGCGACAATCGCCGCAGGCGCAAATGCCCGCCGGTGTGCCATTCGAACCAGCATCAGCCCAGCGTAGTGCGACACCCCGCCTGGGCCACTGCGATTCGCCCACGATAATGTGACAGCCGGTTGACGGCTGCGTCGGTCAAGCCTCTATAGCGCTCTCCAGGATCGGGGTCGCGAACTCGCGGTCCAGGTGGGCACGGTAGCGCTCGAGATGGGGGGTGGTGTCCGGCCAGCCCAGCCGGGAAGCCATCATCCTGGCCGCCTCGGGTGCCGCCGCGAGCGCCGCCGACACGTCGAGGAAGCTGAGGCGGAGGCGCCGGCTGAGAGCGTCCTCCAGCTGCATCGCCATGCCTTCGTCGCAGGCGCGCCGGACGTCGCCGATGGTATAGCCGGCCGCGCCAGGAAGTGGCTCGCTGTCCCACTCCTCCGGGGCGGTGGCGGGCGCTGCGGCGGGTGCATTAGAGCCGCCAGGCGAGGATGGCGGCGGCAGCAGCTTGAGGGCGTCCTCGGCCATCCGCCAGAAGGTCGTGAGCTTGCCGCCGGTGACGGTGAGCAAGCCGTCGCCGTCGAGCTGGATCTGTGGTTTGCGGCTGATGTCCTTGGTGGAGACCTTGTCCGAGCCGGGCTCGCCGTCGATGACCAGGGGCCGGACCCCGGCCCAGCGACTGAGGACGGCGTCGGGACCGAGGCCCAGGTCGAAGAAGCGATTGACGGCGGCGAGGACGTCGGCCTCCTCCTCGGGCGTGCACCCGGGGTTGATGATGTCGCCGGTGTAGTCGTTGTCGGTGGTGCCGACGATAACGTAACCATGCCAGGGCACCGCGAACAGAACCCGACCGTCGCCCACGGGAAAGATCAACGCCGCCTCGATGGGCAACGTCTCGGCCGCGAACGACACGTGCACCCCCTTGCTGGGCCGGACATGGGTCTTGGGCCGCCGCCCGGTGATCCCCTCGATGTGCTCCGCCCACACCCCGCCGGCGTTGACCAGCCAGCGCGCCCGCACCGTGAGAGCTGTGTCGGTGATGGCGTCGCTAACGCTGACCGTCCAGCTGTCGCCGGTCCTCTCAGCCCGGGTCACGGAGGCGTAGTTGGCCACCAGCGCTCCGGCCGCCGCGGCTCGGCGCATCACCTCGACGGTGAGGTTGGCGTCGTCGGTCTGGGCGTCCCAGTACTTCCAGGCACCGCGGATGTCGCTTCGCTGTAGGGCAGGCGCGATCCGACGGGCTTCCTCGATGCCGATTCGCTTGTGGCGCGGGAAGCCGGAGCCTATCGAAAGCGTGTCGTAGGTCCAGAACCCGGCCGACAGCACCGCAGCCTGCCTCAGCCGGCGCGGGATGGGCATCAGGAACGGCAGCGGCGACACCAGGTCGGGAAAGAGCTCGATCAGGCGGCGCCGCTCCTGGAGCGCCTCGTGGACCAGCCCGACGTCGCCCTGGGCCAGGTAGCGGATGCCCCCGTGCACGAGCTTGCTCGACCGGCTGCTGGTGCCTGAGGCGAAGTCTCGAGCCTCCACCAGGCCGACGCGGTAGCCCTTCTGAACCGCCTGAAGGGCCACCCCCGCGCCGGTGATGCCGCCCCCGATGACGAGCAGGTCCAATTCGGTTTCGGCCAGGTCGGCGAGGTTGGCGCGCCGGCCCTCGGCCGAGAACGGCCTTGCTTGTGCCATCGCCAGCAATCCTACTGGCGGGCAAAGAAAGAGGCCTCTCGTCTGGGACCTGAAAGCGATCTTTCCTGGTTAGTTCGAGAGGCCTCGAGGAAGGGAGGGGATACACATACCTTGGTACCCAGGTGTGAAGCTTTTGTTAAAGACTGGGCCGCGCCACGACCTCGGTCTGGAGCACTCCTAGTCGCTCAACCTCGAGCTCGACCAGGTCGCCCGGCTGCAGGTACCGGGGGTCGGGGTCCTCCAGCAGGCAGCCTCCCCCGAGCGTGCCGGTGCCCAACACCTCGCCGGGGAAGAGCTCGACACCGGCCGACGCATGCGCGATCAGCCTGGGAATCGTATGGTGGAGGTCGTCGAGGTTGCCGCGGGTGCGCTCCTCGCCGTTGAGGCGAGCAGCCATGGCCAGGTCGATGCGTTCGCCCAGGACGCGATCCTGGAGCTCATCGAAAGTCAAAAGCCAGGGGCCCATGCTGGTCGCGAAATCTTTGCCTTTGGCCGGTCCCAAGAGCACTGGGATTTCCTTCATCTGCAGGTCCCGGGCACTCCAGTCGTTGAGGATGGTCAGCCCGGCGAGGTGCTCGAAGGCACGCTCCCGCGGGATGTCGATGCCACCCTTGCCGATCACCGCGGCGACCTCGAACTCGAAATCCAAGGCTGATGAGCCCGGTGGGGCCCACACCGGGTCCTCTGGCCCTCGGATCGTCGCCGCGTTGGAGAAGTAGAAGGCCGGGATCTCGTACCAGGCCTGCGGGACCTCGAGGCCCCGCCTGGCGCGGGCGTTGCGAACGTGCTTCTCGAAGGCCATGAAGTCGCGGAACGACGGCGGACGCGCCAACGGCGCCAGCAGCCTGACCGCCGCCAGCTGCCGTGCCGCTCCGCCTGCCGCCGCACGCAGCCCCGCGACGCCGCCAGCGGACGCAAGCGCCTGCAACATGTCTCCGGCCGTGATTCCGTCGCTGGTAACGACGTCGACGACGCCCTCATCCGTCAGGGCGCCGAGGCGCGGTTCGGCGGCATCGGCGTCGCGCACGACATA
>DAITAT010000072.1:0-5840 GCA_036824145.1 Candidatus Dormiibacterota bacterium | reverse complement strand
TCCAGCAGATCATCCCCACCAGCCGGGTCAAGAAGGTGATCGAGATCTCCTTCGAAGAGGCCCGCCGGATGGGCAACAACTACGTCGGCACCGAGCATCTCCTGCTCGGGCTCTTGATCGAAGGTGAGGGCATCGCCGCCCACGTCCTCGAGGACCTGGGCGCCAACCTGGAGAAGGTGCGAGGCGAGATCGACAAGCTGCTGCACGAGTCGGGCCTCGAAGAGGAGACTGCGCAGACCCAGAAGAAGCCGTCCAAGACGCCGCTGCTCGACCAGTTCTGCCGCGACCTCACCGAGCTCGCCGCCAAGAACAGCCTCGACCCCGTGATCGGGCGCGAGAAGGAGATCGAGCGGGTCATCCAGATCCTCTCCCGACGGACCAAGAACAACCCTGCCCTGATCGGTGAGCCCGGCGTCGGTAAGACCGCCATCGCCGAAGGCCTGGCCCAGCAGATCATCGCCAGCAACATCCCCGAGTCGCTGATCGGCAAGCGCGTTCTTACCCTCGACATGGGGGCGCTGGTCGCGGGCACCAAGTACCGCGGCGAGTTCGAGGAGCGCCTCAAGAAGATCCTCGATGAGATCCGCTCCAGCCGCGAGGTTGTGCTCTTCATCGACGAGCTCCACACCCTGGTGGGTGCCGGCGCGGCCGAGGGTGCCATCGATGCCGCCAACATCCTCAAGCCGGCGCTGGCCCGAGGCGAGATCCAGTGCATCGGCGCCACCACCCTCAACGAGTACCGCAAGTACATCGAGAAGGACGCCGCCCTGGAGCGCCGCTTCCAGTCGGTGTTCGTGGACGAGCCCAACCTCTCGGAGACGGTGGCCATCCTCCACGGTGTCCGCAACCTCTACGAGAAGCACCACCGGGTCATGATCACCGACGAGGCACTGACGGCGGCCGCCGAGCTGTCGGCCCGGTACGTCGCCGACCGGGCCCAGCCCGACAAGTCGATCGACCTCATTGACGAGGCTGCGGCCCGCGTCCGAATGAAGCTCACCACCCTGCCTGACGACCTCCGCGAGCAGCAGAAGGCGATCCGCGAAGTCATGATCCAGAAGGAAGAGGCGATCGCCTCACAGGACTACGAGACCGCCGCGAGCTTCCGCGACCAGGAGCGCAAGCTCAAGGAGAAGTACGTCCAGGCTGAAGCCGCCTGGCGCGACGAGCTGGGCCAGACGATGCCTGAGGTCAATGAGGAGAACATCGCCGAGATCGTCTCCGCGTGGACGGGCGTGCCGGTGTCCCGGCTGGTCGAGGAAGAGACAAGCAAGCTCCTCAAGATGGAGGAGGAGGTCCACAGCCGCCTCATCGGCCAGGACGAAGCCGTCAAGATCATCTCCCAGGCTGTTCGCCGGGCCCGTGCCGGCCTCAAGGATCCCAAGCGCCCGATCGGGTCGTTTGTCTTCCTTGGCCCCACCGGAGTCGGCAAGACCGAACTGGCTCGCCAGCTGGCCAAGTTCCTCTTCGACGACGAGGACGCGATCATCCGGCTCGACATGTCGGAATTCATGGAGCGCCACACCACCGCGCGCCTGGTGGGCTCACCTCCCGGGTACGTCGGCTACGACGAGGGCGGCCAGCTGACCGAGGCGGTGCGTCGGCGTCCCTACTCGGTGATCCTGCTCGACGAGATCGAGAAGGCGCACCCCGAGGTCTTCAACATGCTGTTGCAGATCCTCGAGGACGGGCGGCTTTCAGATGCCAAGGGCAAGGCCGTCAACTTCGCCAACACCATCGTCATCATGACCAGCAACCTTGGCGTGTCGGGCCTGGGCGAGTCAATGTCGCTGGGCTTCCAGCCGTCGGTGCCCGACGACCACACCACCGACCAGGAGCACAAGAAGATGCAGTCGAAGATCATCGACGAGCTCAAGCGGGTCTTCCGCCCCGAGTTCCTCAACCGCATCGACGCGGTGGTGGTCTTCAAGCGCCTGACGCCGCCGGAGATGCGCAAGATCGTGGATCTGATGGTGGCGCGCATCGGCCAGCACCTGTTCGACCAGGACATGAAGCTCGAGATCACCTCGGAGGCCAAGGACAAGATCGCCACCGAGGGCTTCGACAAGATCTACGGGGCACGGCCGTTGCGCCGCGTCATCCAGCGCCTCATCGAGGACCCCCTCTCCGAGGAGCTCCTCCGCTTCAAGTACAAGGCAGGCGACACCATCGTGGTCGGGATCGACGACAAGGGTGAGGTGAACATCACCCACCAGCCGACGACCGCCAAGAAGGAGAAGCCGGCCAAGGAGCCGAAGGAGCCGAAGGAGCTCAAGGAGCCCAAGGAGCCCAAGGCTGAGCCCGCCGGCACCGCCGGGGCTTCGCCCAAGGCCGACCCCGAGAGCTGACCAGAAGGCTGAGGGCCGGGGGGCCTTTAGCCATCTCTGTCATCGACTCGCGACGCTCGCGTGGGGTGCGCCTAAAAGAGCCCAGGTGCCATACTTGGCTCATTCGTCCCGGACCTGGTTTTCAGGTCTTATCCATTGATAAGGGCACTCATTCATGAATATCGCTGGTGCTTCCGTCCATCGAGATGGGTGCCGGTGGCGACGGAGGTATCCCACGTGACCGCTAAGCGGGTGGTCCGAGGCATCGGGCTGCTTCTGGGCGTCGTCGGGGGCCTGGAATATGCGCTCTGGATCGAGAACCAGACGCGGCTGGCGACCGGCCCGTTGGTGGAGATCCCGCTGTTGTGCACGCTCGCCGGCGCCATCTTCGGCTTCTTCGGGTTGGAGTACGTCACCATCAAGCCCTTCGATTGGGTCGAGAACAAGCTCCGCGAGACGCCCCTGCCAGACCTGGCCGCGGCCATCCTCTGCCTGGCCATCGGGCTGGTGATGGCGGCGCTTGTGGGCTACTTCTTGCGCGACCTGCCGTTCGGTCTGAACATCATCGTGTCAGCTGCGCTGGCGCTGCTATTCGGGTACTGGGGCGTGACCCTGGGGTTGAGCCGGCGCGACGAGCTGATCGCCCTGGTCAAGGGTTGGCCGATTGACCGGGTCAGCCCGGTGGTGCTCGACACCAGTGCCATCATCGACGGCCGTATCGTCGACATCGCGAAGGCCGGGTTCATCAATCGCAAGCTGGTCGCTCCGCACTTCATGCTGGCCGAGCTGCAGGCGGTGGCCGACTCCGCCGAGCCGGTGCGACGGGCTCGCGGCCGGCGGGGATTGGAGATCGTCGAGGAGCTCAAGGCCATGGAGAACATGGACGTAGAGGTCACCGAGCACGACTTTCCTGACATCGTCGAGGTGGACCACAAGCTGATCCGCCTGGCCAAGGAACTGGGCGGCTCCATCCTCACCACCGACTACAACCTGAACAAAGTGTCGCAGCTGGAGGGCGTGAGCATCCTCAATGTCAACGACCTGGCCAACGCCATAAAGCCTGCCGTGGTGCCTGGCGAGGAGATGCTGGTGACGCCGCTGAAGGAAGGCAAAGAACACAACCAGGGAGTCGGCTACCTGGCCGACGGCACCATGGTGGTGGTCGAGGGCGGTCGGCATCACATCGGTGAGCCGCTGGCCGTTACCGTCACCAGCGTCATTCAGACCGCGGCGGGGCGGATGATTTTCGCCGCCGGCAGCGCAGGCGCCTCAATGTCCGCTCCGACGGTGGTTCACGGGGGCGAGGCCTGAGCGGCGTCGCCGCGGTCCTGGCCTGCGCCGGCGCGGGGCTGCGGATGGAAGGCCATACCGACAAGCTCTTGCTGCGCGTCCAGGGTCGCCCGGTGGTGGCCTGGTCGGTGCTCGCCCTCGACGGCTGCTCGCAGGTCGATTCGATCACCGTCGTCGCTTCCGAAAACAACCTCGAAGAGCTCGCGGCCGCGCTCAACGCCCTGCCCACACGCCTGCCCCTGGAGCTGATCCTGGGCGGGGCGCGGCGCCAGGACTCGGTCGGCCGGGCCGTCGACCACCTGGCCGCCGGCGCTGTACCGGAGCTGGTCGTGATCCACGACGGCGCGCGGCCGTTGGTGTCCGCCCAACTCCTGCAGCGCGTGATCGACGCCGCCACCGAGCACGGCGCCGCAACCGCCGGCCTTCCGCTCAAGAACGCGTGCAAGGAGGTCGATGAGGCCGGGATGGTGCGACGGTCGGTTGAGCGGGCTTCGATGATGGCGATCCAGACGCCCCAGGCCTTCACCTTCGCGGCGCTTCAACGAGCGCACGAAGAGGGCCGGCGCCAGGGAGCCGTGGTCGACGACGACGCCGAGCTGGTGGAGCGGCTGGGCCTTCCGGTCAAGGTCGTCGAGGGCGAGTATCGCAACATCAAGATCACCACCGCCGAGGACATCCCCGTCCTCGAGGCCCACGTCCAGGCGATTGCCGCCGAGGTGGGCTGAGCCAGGTGGGGGAGGGGGATTCGGTCCCTCGGGTCGGGCTGGGCTACGACATCCATCGCCTGGTCACGGGGCGCTCGCTGGTCCTCGCCGGCGTCACGCTGCCGTGGGACCTCGGCCTTGAGGGGCACTCCGACGGCGACGCTATTTGCCACGCCGTGGCTGACGCTCTGCTGGGGGCGGCCGGGCTGGGCGACATCGGCCAGTACTTTCCCAGCGACGATGAGAAGTGGCGTGGAGCTTCGAGCATCAAGCTGCTCGGCGGGCTCGGGACGATGCTGGAGCAGGACGGCTTCACGGTGCACAACATCGATGTCACCGTGATCCTCGAGGTACCCCGGATGGGGCCCTACCGCACCGAGATGATCGCCAACCTGGCGGAGGCGGTGGGCCTGCCTGCCGCCCAGGTCGGCCTCAAGGCGAAGGGCAACGACGGGCTGGGTCCGGTGGGCGCCGGCGAGGCGATTGCCGCCATCGCCGTGGCCCTGGTCGAACATCGCGCCTGAGGCACGACAGCTGAACTCGGGACGCCAGCCGGCGGCGCTGGTCTACGGCAAGAACCCGGTCCTGGAAGCGCTTCGAGCCGGGCGTGAGATCAAGCGCCTGCTGGTGCTGGCGTCGGCCAAGCCGGAGCCGAGGTTGGATGAGATCCGGATGCTGGCGCGGGAACGCTCGATCGAAGTCGAGGAGGCCGACCGTCAGCGGCTCGACGACATCACGCATACCGACTCCCACCAGGGGGTGATCGCCTACGTCGGCCGCCGGCGCTACTGGGAGTTGAGCGACCTGCTCGATGAGCTGGCCGGAGCTGAGGCGCCGATGCTGCTGGCGCTCGACGGCATCCAGGACCCACAGAACCTGGGCAGCATCTGCCGCAGCGCCGAGGCGGCCGGGGTCGCCGGGATGCTCCTGCCTAAGCATCGAGCGGCTGAGATCACGCCCGCCGTGGCCAAGGCGTCAGCCGGCGCCGTGGAGCACCTCCGAGTCGCGATCGTGAGCAGCCTGGCGCAGGCGCTGGAGCGCCTCAAGCAGGAGGGCTACTGGACCATCGGCCTGGCCGGCGAGGCCGACCTTGACTACGACAGCGCCCGCTATCAGGGCCGGATCGCCCTGGTGGTGGGATCGGAGGGTGAGGGGCTGCATCGGCTGGTGCGGGAGCGCTGCGACCAGCTGGTGCGAATGCCTATGCTCGGTCGCGTGACTTCCCTCAACGCCGCGGTGGCGGCTTCGATCGTCCTCTATGAGGCGGTGCGCCAGCGGCGGGCGGCGCCGTGACGGAGTCGATCGCCGACCAGGTCGAGATCACCAGCTTCGCCGACCGCTACTTCGACCAGAACTGCCTCATCATCCGGCGCCGCGACACCCAGTCGGCGCTGGTCATCGACCCCGGCCTCCAGGTCGAGCAGGTCTCCGACTTCATCGACAGGCAGGACCTCAAGGTCGAGCACATCCTGCTGACCCACGGCCACGTCGACCATGTCTTCGGGGTGCCTGTGATCAA
>DAITAT010000071.1:0-5919 GCA_036824145.1 Candidatus Dormiibacterota bacterium | reverse complement strand
AACCCCAACGCCGTTTCGAGCTGCGGCTGTGGCCATAGCTTCGAGTCGGCCCAGGGCGGCGGCGACGCTCACGCCTGCGGCTCAGGAGGCTGCGCCCACTAAGTCACGGCCGCTAGGCTATCGGCCGCTCGGCTATCGGCCGCTCATTGTATTGCGTCCAGTGAGGGCAAGGTCACAGCTCGACCCGGGCGCCGACACCGCCGGCGATGGCGCCACCGACGACGTGGGCGGCGGCGGCCAGGTCCTCGACCGAGATGCCGTAGGACTTGAACACCGTCAGCTCGCCGTCAGAGCCACGGCCCGGGGTCATCCCGGCGACGACCTCGCCTAGCTCCGCAACGATGTGCTCGGGCGTGATGGCGCCCTCCCGGATGGGGATGCGGACATCGCCGCCCTCGTTCAGCGCCGACTCGCGCCGGTCGACGTAGAGGCGCGCCGCCGCGACCGTGGCCGTGTCCAGCTCCCGCCCGTCGGGGGGACGGCCCCCGACCGCCACCACGTGCGCGCCGCGGGCGAGCCAGCCCGCTTCCAGCACAGGCTCGATCGCGTGCGTGGCAGTCACCACGATGTCGGCGCCGCGCACGGCTTCGGCCGCGCTGTCCATCACCGCGATCGGGAAGCCGTAGTGCGGCGATGCCTCGGCCTGTAGCTCCTCGGCGCGCTCGCGCGTTCGGTTCCAGACGCGGACGGCGCGCAGGGAGCGCACGCAACTGAGCGCCTCGAGGCTGCGCCGAGCCTGTGTCCCGGCGCCGATGATGGCGAGCTCCGAGGCGTCGGCGCGTGCCAGGTGTCGCGCCGAGAGCGCGGACACCGCGGCGGTGCGGATGGCGGTCACCGTGGAGCCGTCCATCAGCGCCGTCAGCCTCCCGGTGTCGGGGTCGAGGAGGGCGACAGCACCCTGGTGCGTCTCGATCCCCAGCGCGGCGTTGCCCGGAAACACGGTGACCGCCTTGAACCCGAAGGCAGGCTCCGGTCCCGAGATGTAGCCGGGCATTAGGCCCAGCAGGCCGCGGCCGTCCGGGGGTTGCATCATGGTGCGAAGCGGGACGACGGCGTCGCCGCGGGCGAGTGTCGCCAGCGCCTCTGACATCAGGTCGATGCATTCGCCCATCGGCAGCAGACGCTCGACGTCGGCCGCCGAGAGGACGATCACTTCCACTCCCGCAGTGTAGGGGGGCCCGCCGAGAGGGCGCAGACCGGGAAAGGCTCCTTCGGGGGACCTCTAGGCCCCGATCACCTCGCTGCCGGGCAGCCCGTACATGCCCTTGTAAAAGACCAGCGGTCGGCCTTCGCCGAGCTCCGAGCTGGTTGCCTCCGCGAGAAAGACGGTGTGATCGCCGCCGTCGAAGCGAGAGTGGTTGCGCGCGGCGATGTAGGCGAGGCATCCCGGGATGCGCGCGGCGCCGTAGGCATCGATGCTGGTCTCGACACCCTCGAACTTGTCGATGTCCGGGGTGGCGAAGCGGCGGGCCAGCTCCTCCTGCTGCTCACAGAGGATGTTGACCAGGAAGCCTTCGGCCTCTGTCATCGGCGCGTAGCTCGAGATGCTCTTCTCGACGCAGACCAGGATCAGCGGCGGATCGAGCGACACCGAGGTGAAGGAGTTGGCCGTCAGGCCGTGCGCCTCGCCTGCCTGGTTGCGCATCGTGACGATGGCGACGCCGGTGGCGAAGTGTCCGCAGGCGATGCGGAATTGGTTGGCGTCGAGACTCACCCGGCAAGCCTACAAAAGCCAGGCATCGACGTCAGCCTCGGATCGCCGCGGACCTGAAGTCGAGGACCTCGGCGGCCAGCCGCAGCCGGCCCTCAAAGCCCTCCATGAGAGTGTCGGTGACGAGGACTCTGAGCCCCTCGGACTCGAGCGCGGGCTTGAAGGCGACGTCCTGGCGGTCGATCACGATGGCGTCGAGCAGCCCCTCGTACGCCTGGGCGACTCCGACCGGGGTGATGGGTAGGCCGGCTGCCTGCATCATCGGCACCGTCGGTCCCTTGACCGCCTCGCCGCCGATCAACGGCGAGATCGCGATCCGCATCCCGGTTGCCTGTGCCAGCGCTTCCTTCAACCCGCGGATCGCGAGCATCGGGCCGATGCTGGCGATGGGGTTGCTGGGGGCGATCATCACGGTGCTGGCGCCCAGGATGGCGGCCAACGCTTCGGGACTGGGGAGGGCGAGGGCGGCGCCGTCGAAGCGCACCTCATCCACCGGGGTCTCGAAGCGACGGCGCACGAAGTACTCCTGGAAGTCGAGCTCGCCGTCGGGTGTCACCACCACGGTCCGGAGCCGGTCGTCGCTCATGGGGATCACTGCGCATGCGATTCCGAGACGCTGGGCCAGTTCGGCCGTGACCTCGGTCAGCCGCTGGCCTTCTCTCAGCCACTCGGTGCGGAGGATGTGGGTGGCCAGGTCGCGGTCGCCGAGCTTGAACCACGTCGGCTCGCCGTAGCGCTCGAGCAGCTCCAATGCCTGGAAGCTTTCCGAGTCCAGGCCCCAGCCCTGGTCGCGATTGATCAGCCCCGAGAGGGTGTAGAGCACGGTGTCGACATCGGGGCTGACGTGGAGGCCCCAGAACTCCTGGTCGTCGCCGGTGTTGCAGATGACGGAGAGTGCGTCCGGATCGAGCAACTCCTGCAGTCCCTCGACCAGCTTGACGCCGCCGATCCCCCCGCTCAGCACGGTCACCCGCTCGCGGCTTGGCAATGGCCTCATCGGAAATAGTCCTGCGCCGGGTGGCGCATGAGGACGCTGACGGTGCCCTCGGCGGCGGTGAAGGGATAGCCGCGGATGACGGCAGCGGGGACTCGATCGAGCTTGTTCATGACCAGCTCGGCGGCGCTGCAGAGCTCGTCGGCGACCGCCAGCTCGGTGCCCTTGAGAGTGCGACCGCCGGGGTCGACAAGGCCGCGATGGTCGTGGATCGCCTCCATCCCCGCGACCCCAAGGGCGACGTTGACCAGCCCGTATCGGAAGGGGCGCCCGAAGGTGTCGCTGACAAGCACCGCGATGGCCGTGCCGAACCGTGACGAGAGGCCGTCCAGCAGCCTCCGCGCACTCGCGTCGGAGTCTACCGGCAGCAGCAGGGCGCTGGTGGCGTCGCCGGTGTTGCTGCGGTCGACACCGGCATTGGCGCAGACGAAGCCGTGGACCGTCTCCACCACCAGAACCCCCGGGGCGCTGCGCAAGACCCCGCGGCTCTGCGAGAGGATCAGCTCGACCTCGCCGGCGGCGAACCCGGTGATCGCCGCCAGCCGCATCGCCTCGGCGCCGGCGGCGGGGGTTTCCGCCACTCGCATGCCCTCCGCCTTCGATATCACCTTGCTGGCCACCACCACGATGTCGCCGTTGACCAACGCGCCGACCGAGGTCTCGATGGCCGCGCTCAGCAGGCCGACCAGGTCGTCGCCCGATTCGACCTCGGGCACGCCCGCGACCGGAAGAAGCTGAACGGAGGGCGCGGTCTTCAGTAGGACCGCTGCTCCCGCGGCCACCAGATCTTGTCCGTGATCTGTTCGGCTCGCAGCTGGCCCGCCTCGATCAGCACCCGGCGCCCGTCTGGCCCGAAGACCTCCAAGGCGTCGATGTCGTCAGGGGTATCGATGTCGAGACGCACGCGACGATTGTCGATGACCTTCACCGGCAGTCGCAGCGCGGCGGCCTCGCGCTTGTGCATCGCAAGGCTGTCGGGGCCGAAGTGGAAGTGCAGATCGATGGCCGGGTCGAGGCGCATCGCGTTGGTGCCGAGGCCTTCGCGATCGGAGACCATCACCAGCACCGGCGGCCTGGGGCGGAGGATCTCGTCGATGTCCTTGGGCCGAACCAGGGGAATGTCGGCCGACACCGTGAGGATGTTGGTGGCGCCACGTTTGATGGCGGCCGAGAAGCCGGCGCCGACGGCGGCGCTCTGGCCCAAGAGGTCGGGGCGCTGGAGGACCTCGAAGTTGCGGTGCAGCGCCATCCTGGCGGCGAGGTCGGTGTCGACAACGGCAAGGCGGAGCTCGACCAAGGGGCAGTCGGCGACGGCGCGGAGGACGCGGTCGGCGGCGGCCTGCGCCAGGCACGCCCGCTGGTCGGGGTCAAGCCTGTCGGAGAGCCTGGTCTTGGCGCTGGTGAAGGCCTTGATGGGCACGACCACGCAGATCACGACCCTATTCTGACCCGGCCGTCAGTTAGGATTGCCGCCGTGATGGCCCAGGCGGAGTCGAACACGCCGGAGATCCCCGACAACTGGCTCAACGACCTCACCGATTACCGGTTGTGCTTCGTTTGCGGGACCAAGAATCCTGGCGGCCTGAAGCTTCACTACCGCCAGGAGGGCGAAGAGATCGTCACCGAGTTCGTCGGCAAGGCGGACCACCAGGGCTTCCCGGGCGTCGTCCACGGCGGGCTGCTCTCCACCATCCTCGACGAGACCATGGGTCGCACCGCGCTCTTCACACGTACCTGGACGATGACCGGGCGACTCGAGATCCGCTATCGCAACCCCGCCCCGGTCGGCGAGCGCCTCACCTGCCGCGCCCGGCTGACCCGGGGCCGCAACAGCGCCTTCGAAAGCCGGGGCGAGATCACGCTCGACGATGGCACCGTGCTGGCCGAGGGCAAGGGATTGTTCATCCGCGTCCCCGACGACGTCCGTCGCCAGGCCGCCGAGGCCCATCCCGAGTTGGACGAGTTCTTCAACTCGATGCCCGACGGGCGACCCCCGGGACGTAAGTGACCCACCCGTACTTCATCTTCGACGAAGAGCACGAGGCCTACCGGGAGAGCGTCCGCGCCTTTGTCAGCAAGGAGCTCCTACCCCACGCCGAAGAGTGGGAGAGGGCCGAGGACTTCCCCGACGAGGTCTTCCGCCGCATGGGCGCGCTGGAGCTGTTCGGGAACAAGTTCGACCAGAAGTACGGCGGCACCGGCGCCGGCTACCTCTTCGAGGCGGTGCTGGTCGAGGAAATGTCGCGATGCGGTTCGGGTGGGGTCGCCGCCGGGCTCGGCGCCCACGCCCAGATCGCGCTGCCACCGATCGCCAGCTTCGGCAATGAGGAACAGAAGCAGCGCTGGCTGGTACCCGGGATCAAGGGTGACATGATCGCGGCCCTCGGCATTACCGAGCCCGAGGCGGGCTCCGACGTCTCCGGGATCAAGACCGGGGCCGTCCGCGACGGCGACGACTACATCCTCAACGGCTCCAAGATGTACATCACCAACGGCTGTCGCGCCGACATCCTGGTCACCGCGGTGCGCACCGGCGAGGACCCTCACGGGGGTGTCTCGTTCATCGTCGTGGAGAAGGGCACTCCGGGGTTCGACCAGAGCATCAGGCTGAAGAAGCTCGGCTGGCGGGCGTCCGACACCGCCCAGATCTTCTTCTCCGACTGCCGCGTGCCCGCGGCCAACATGCTCGGCGGCGAGGGCGCCGGCTTCCCCATGATCATGTCTAACTTCCAGTGGGAGCGGCTGACGATGGCGCTGGGTGCCGTGACCGGCGCGGAGCAGACGATGAAGCTGGCCAAGGACTATGCCGAGACCCGGGTCGCCTTCAACCGGCCGATCGTGAGGTTCCAGGCGATCAAGCACAAGATCGTCGAGATGGCCACCGAGATCGAGATGGCCCGCCACCTGACCTACCACGCGCTCTGGCTGTTCAACCAGGGTCGCGACGCCGTCAAAGAGGTCAGCATGGCCAAGATCGCGGCCACCGAGGCGGCCACCCACGTAGCCGACGAGGCCGTCCAGATCCACGGCGGCTACGGCTACATGATGGAGTTCCCGGTGCAACGGGCCTGGCGCGACGCCCGCCTCGGCCCCATCGGCGGCGGGACGACTCAGATCATGCGGGAGATCATCGCCAAGGCGATGGACCTCTAGGCGGCGACTGGACGCCGCCCGCGGGGCGGGTTAGAGTAGCGCCGACGAGCCGACCCGTTTG
>DAITAT010000070.1:2310-5930 GCA_036824145.1 Candidatus Dormiibacterota bacterium | reverse complement strand
GGGTCGCCACAACATTAGAGCGGAACTGATGGGAGAGACTGAGAACAAGGCCGCAATCGAGAAGCTGGTTGCTGGGATCAACGCCGGCGACCGGAGTGGGCGGGCCGAATGGGTGGAGAAGCTGGAGGGGTAGCGCCTGGGCTAGGGCCCTCCGCGGACGTAAAGGGTCTGGCCTGAGACGTAGCCGGCGTCGTCACTGCACAGGAACGTGATCACCGCAGCCAGGTCCTCGGGTGTGCCCACGCGTTGCAGCGGAGTGTTGGCAGCAGCCGCGGTTTTGAAGCTCTCGTAGTCGACGCCCATGCGCTCCGCGACCTGCATCGTCATCCGCGTGTCGACGAACCCGGGTGCGACGGCGTTGACGTTGATGTTGAAGGGGCCGAGCTCGATCGCCAGCGTCCGCGCCATGCCCTGCAGGCCCGCCTTGGCGGTCGAGTAGTTGACCTGACCGCGATGGCCCAACGCCGATGTCGACGAGAGGAGCACGATCTTGCCGTACCTCCGGGGCACCATGACGGCCTGTGCGGCCTGGGCGCACAGGAAGGCGCCCTTGAGGTGCGTGTCGATCACGCCATCCCAGTCGTCGTCGGTCATCTTGTGGACCAGGTTGTCGCGGATGATGCCGGCGCAGGCGACCAGGATGTCGACTTGGGCGAACTTGTCGACCGCCGTCTTGAAGAGCGACTCCACCGATGCGCGCTCGGTCACGTTGCAGGCCACCGCCAGGGCGCGACCGCCGCTCTTCTCGATCTCCTCCGCGACCTCCTTGGCAGGCCCATCGTCGAGGTCGGCGATCACCACCGCGGCGCCCTCCTCAGCGAAGCGGCGCGCCGAGGCAGCGCCAATTCCGCGGCCACCGCCGGTGACCACGGCGACACGATCTTTGAAGCGCAAAACTTCTCCTCCGTGAAAAAGCCTGACGGAACCCATCACGGCGAGGCGGCTCCGGTCAGGCGGTTGTGGGCCGCGTCAGCCCGAGCTCATCTCCGCACGGGCCTGCAGGACCGTGGCGACCGCACCCACGGCGACGAAGGCAAGTAGGACCGTCAGGCCGCCGGTCTCGATGCCGTGGACCGCCGGGCTCCCGTAGGCCTTGATGAGAGTCAGCCTGGTGATCCAGTCGGGCAGGTTCAGGCCTGAGAGGCTGCCCAGGATGGTCACCACATAGGACACCCCTACGATCGCCGAGAGCACTGCCACTGCCTGGCGGTTGAATCGCGGCAGCAGCGCCACGCCGATCATCCCTACCGCGAGGGCGAGCGGGAGAGCCATGAAAGTCGCGCTCCAGAGATGAGTCCCGCCGAGGTCGATGCCTGACAGCCTGGCGCTGACCACAACCGTCGCCAGCATGGCGAGCGCTGGGATCGCCGCCGCCACCACGAGGGCTGCGGAACGCGCCGCCTGCAGGTGCAGGGTGGTGATCGGCTGGGCCAAAAAGATCTCCACCCGGCGCTCCTCCTGGTCCGTCGCAAAGCGTCCGACCACGTTGATCGCCAGGGTTGCCACAAGGGTCGAGCAGAGGACAAACACGGCGAAGTTGAGAAATCCCAATGAGAACTGGGCGCTGCCCCCACTGAGGGCAGCGATGTAGTCCCTCATCGCCTTGGAGCTGCCGAAATTCTGGATCACTGCCTTTAGGCTGACGGTGTCGACTGCGCCTAGCGTCACCACGCCGGCGGTCCATCCCAGGATGGTCCACCGGAGATCGTAGATGGTGGCGATGACAAGGCGTCGCGGGTAAGGAAGCAGTTCGTGGGCCCCGATTTCACCGTCCTTGCCGCGCAGAAGCGGGATGTTGACGTCACGTCGACTGAAGATCACCGCGGCCGCGGTGAAAACGACAATCGTCGCCATCAGCAAGGCCACTGCGTAAAGCGGCCGGAAGGTGGTCCCTTCGGCAAGCGAATGGCCCTGGTCGTAGTAGAAGAACGGGCTCAGCCACCGCACCAATGAGAGCCCGCCGGCAATGTAGGAAAGGTTGGCGAGAACGAAGGTCAACCCGGCGATCCCACCCACGAGGCTTGCCGCGCCCCGTCGCGACGGCAGGACCTGCACTGTCAGCATTGACAGCGCGAAGAAGAACAGGCCCGGCAGCATGATCATGAAGATGGTCGTGGCCAGCGCTCCCGCAGGAAGGGCCAGGTCGGCTGACTGACTGCCTGCGATGCCGATCGCGGCGGCCAACGTGGCGGCTGCAGCAAGGGCCAGGGTGATTGCGACAGCCCGGCACGCGACCAATGTCGCGCGGCTCAGACCCGTCGCCAGCCACATCTCGACGAGGCCCTTCTCTTCTTCGCCTCGAAGCGAGGCCGCACCGGCGATCACGGTGTAGATGGCGATGTACAGGGTCCCTCCACTCAGCAGGCGCCAGTCGATGAACCCGGCGACGGTATCGACCCGCGCGGGGGGAGGGATCAGGACCACGAATGTCCGACCCAGGGACTGCATGCCGGCGACCGCCGCGGCCTTGTCGGCGGCGCTGCTGCCGAACAGCGACTTGAACTGCGTCGCCTGCACCACCATCAGCAGCCCGAATCCCAGGCCGATCACCAGGATGGCGCGCCAGTGGGACGCGAACGCGTGGACCGTGAAGCGGGTCGCCCTGGTCAATTCTGGTCGTCGGGGGCGAGGTCAGGGTAACTCGTCGGCTCCTCGACCAGAGACGGTCCCTCGACCGCCGCATCCGAGTAGTAGGTGAGGAACACCTCTTCGAGGCTCGGCTCCTGGCTGACCAGGTTGATGACGCGGACCCCGGAGATGGCCCGAATCAACGGGTCGAAACTGCCCTGGACATGGCAAGTCATCAGGCCTCCGTTCAGCTGCACCTGGCTGACGCCGTCGGCACCGGCCAGCATTTGGGGGTCGAGCTCGCCCTCGAATCTGACGCTGACGCGGTGCACGCGAATCGAGTGGATCTCCCTGAGGTCGCCTTCCTTGATCAGCCGGCCGGCGCGGATGATGCCCACCCGGCTGCACGTGTGCTCGACTTCGGCGAAGACGTGCGAGGACATGAACACCGTCGTCTCCGCCTGGCGGTACTCGTGGATGATCTTGTAGAACTCCTGTTGCACCAGCGGGTCGAGGCCAGCGGTGGGCTCATCGAGGATCAGCAGTTGCGGCCTGGGCATCAGCGCCGCGACCAGGCCTAGCTTCTGCTTGTTGCCGCGGGAGTAGTCGCGGTAGTGCCGCGACAGGTCCAGGTCCAGCCGCTCCGCAAGGGTCTTGACGGTCTGGCCCGACACGCCTCCTCGAAGCCCGGCCAGCAGGGTCAACACCTGCCCGCCCCGCATGCTCCCGAACTGGGCGAGCTCCCCGGGCAGGTAGCCGACCCTCTGCTTGACCCGCACCGGGTGCGCGGCGACGTCGATGCCGAAGACCTTGGCTGACCCGGAGGTCGGATGGATGAGGCCCATCAGCAGCCGGATGGTGGTCGATTTGCCGGCGCCGTTGGGTCCGAGGAAGCCAAACCCGTCGCCCGGCTGAACCCTCAGATCGAGATCGAAAAGGCCGCGCCCGCCGCCGTAGTCGCGGGTGAGGGCGTGGGTTTCGACGGCAGGGAAGGAGTCCAGAGTCACTGGTGCATTATGCGGAAGCGGACAACCTATACTCCGGACGGACAA
>DAITAT010000070.1:0-2210 GCA_036824145.1 Candidatus Dormiibacterota bacterium | reverse complement strand
AATGAAGAACACGCGCCTGCTGGTCGCCGAGTTCCTGGGGACCTTCGCACTGACTTTCTTTGGCGCCGGGTCAATCGTGAGCGCCGCCGCCCTGCGGGCCAGCGAGCTGGGTAGCAGCGCCACCGCCGCCAACATCATCCGCAGCTTCGGTCCCATCGACCTGATCTTCGTGGCCCTGGCCCACGGCATCGTCCTCGCCGTCATGGTCACGGCCCTGGGTCGGATCTCGGGCGCCCACTTCAACCCGGTGGTGACGGTCGCCGCTTTTGTCGGCCGCCACATTGAAGCTCCACTCGCCGCCCTGTACATCGGCACCCAATTGATCGCCGCTGTGGTGGCCGCACTGGTGCTGAAGTTCGTGTATCCCAACGACCTGCTCAATGTCGTCAAATGGGGGGCGCCGTCCACGGCGGTGGACACCGGCAAAGCGATGGTGATCGAGGCTCTCTTGACTTTCTTCCTGGTGCTGGTGGTCTACGCCACCGCGATCGATCCTAGGGGCGCCTTCAAGCAGGTCGCCGGCCTGGCTATCGGCTTTGTCTTGATCTTCGACATCCTGGTCGGCGGCCCACTGACCGGCGCAGCGATGAACCCCGCGCGTGCTTTCGGCCCTTCGCTTTTGGCCGGCATCGTCGACGTCCCCCATTTCTTCGTCTACTGGGTCGGGCCGTTGGTGGGCGCGGTGGTCGCTGCCGTGCTGTATCAGAACGTCATGCTCCGCGACGACATCGAGACGGAGATCCCAGCCCCGGCCGAGGACTCGGAACTGATTTAGGCCTCGGCCTTCGGGCGTCCCCTCGGGGAGCCGCCAAAAGGAAGCTCCGTCTGCTCGGCATCGGGAGCCGGGCTCGGAATTGACTCGGGCGAGGGCAAACCCAGGTCGAGAAGCTGCCCCATCTGCAGGCCGTTGACGACGGCATAGTTGGAGCGGTTGTTGTTGAAGAGGACGTGGACCTCCTTGACGCGGTCGGCCAGGGTCCGGATCCGTGGCACCCACTCCAGGAGCTCTTCCTCGGGGTACAGGTAGTCGAAGCGGTCCGCGGACGTTTCGCCTTTCTTGTACCAGGTCTTGTAGTTGTGCCCGTGCAGGCGCAGGACCGCCAGGTCGGGGGTTGTCACCGCCATGTGGGGCGCCATCGAGGCCGATCCCAGCTGTGGCTCGTCGACGATGCAGTAGGTCATCCCCGCCTCTTCGAGAAGCTCGGTGACGGCGTCGAAGCGCGCCGGTTCGCCCCAGCTGCGATGACGGAACTCGACGATCAGCCGGTCCTGCGGATGGCGGTCGGGTAGACGTGAGATGTAATCCATGTTCGCCGGGGTGGCCGTGAACCACGGCGGAAATTGATAGTGGACGGCGCGCAGCTTGCCTGAGTCCCTAACCGGTCTGAGCAGGGCCAAAAAGTCCCGCTCCTCCTCGTCGGTCGCCGCTCGCGGCTTACCGTCCTCGCGCTCGTGAAGGGTCAGGCTCTTGTACGCCTTGACGTTGAACCCGAAGCTGTCGGGGGTGGCCTGCACCCACCGCTCGGCCACCTCGGGTTTGGGGATGCCGTAAAAGGTGGTGTCGACCTCCACGATGGGGAAGAATCGCGCGTAGTGACCCAGCCGTTCCGATGCCGGAAGCCCGCGCGGGTAGAAGTCCTTGTGATCGGCCCAGTTGCATGTGCCGACCAGAACCCGGCCCGCCTCATCCACGTTCCAAGCCTATCCGCAGCGCCACCGGGAACCGTAACTTGCGCGTCGCTGGCGGCTTTTGATCGGGGATGGGCTCAGCGTAATCGGTCAAAGACCGACATAACAGCCGGCGACAGGACGCCGGATCAAAAAGCCTGGAGGAACACACCGTGCCATTGTCCAAAATGACAGCCCTTGTATTTGGCGCCGTCTACGCCGTTACCGGCCTCGTCGGCTTTGCCGTTACGGGCTCCTCGGGAACGGGGACGCTGATCATATTCGACCTCAGCGTTCTCCATAACGTCGTCCACCTCGCCATCGGGGCAGCGGGGCTGGCAGCGTTCGCGGCGGGCCCGGCGGCCTCGAGGATGTTCGCGCAAGTCTTCGGTGTCGTGCTGGCCGCAGTGGCGGCGATGGGGATCATCGTGGCCAACCCGTTGGGCCTGTTGCCAATTGGCGGCGGCGATATCGTGCTGCACGCCGCCTCGGCCCTCGTACTCCTGTACGTGGGCTTCGCCGGCACCAGCGAGGAGACGGCT
>DAITAT010000069.1:0-5944 GCA_036824145.1 Candidatus Dormiibacterota bacterium | reverse complement strand
GTAGAGATGGTGTCCCGACTCCGCGCGGAGGATTTGCACTGCCTCCTCTCGGGTGCGGGCCTTGCGGTAGGGGCGGTCCGAGACCAGCACGTCATACGTGTCTGCCACCGAGAGGATGCGAGCGCCAATTGGGATCGCGCCGGCGACCAGGCCGCTGGGATAGCCCGAGCCATCCATGCGCTCGTGGTGAGCGAGCACGATCTGCGCCTCGTCCTCGAACTTCCCAAGCCGCACCAGGATGTCTACGCCCATCTGGGGGTGTTGTTTCATCACCACCCATTCCTCGTCAGTCAACGGACCTGGCTTGGTTAGGATCTCGTCGGGGATCTGGAGCTTGCCGATGTCGTGCAGCAGGCCCGCGCGCGCCAGCGAGCGCAGCGCCGGTGAGGGTAGGCCCAGTTCGAGGGCGATTACCACCGTCAGCTCCGCTACCCGTGCCGTGTGGCCTCGGGTGTCGCGGTCCTTGGCTTCGACGGCCGCAGCCAGGACCGCAATCTCCTCGACGCGGTCGATCTCCAGCTCGGCGCGGACCTGCAGGTCCAGGGCAGCTTCGAGGATGAACCGCAGCGACCGCCCCCTGACATGCTCCACGGCCAGGGCTCTGAGGGCCAGCACCACGGCAACCAGCATCAGCACGTGGTACTCCCACCATGCCGGCGTCCACGCCGGGGCGAGAACCATCGCCATCTGGGCCAGGGCGAGCAGCGGGAAAGCCGTCGCCAGCGCCCCCTGGAGGGGTAGGCGCTCGCGCCAGAAGGCCCGCCACTGGTGAGCGCCGGCGAAAAGCAGCCAGGCCGTGCTGACCGCGGCCAGCACATAGGAGACTGGCGCCACGGTCAGCGGCAGTTCGGCGACGATGTCGCTCTGGGAAAAGCCGAAAATGCCAAAAACCAAAAGCGCGACGGATACCAGGACGATCAGCCCGCCCGCGGGCCAGAACGGAAGCCGGCGCTCGTACAGAGCCAGGAGCGGGGTGTAGGCGAGGGCAAAAAAGAGCGCCGGGATAGCCAGGCTGAGATAGCCGGCGGTGGCCGCGAGCGAGTGGATCGACGGGTTGGCATATTCGCTTGAAAGGGGCAGGAGGATTCCAGGCGTGGCCAGGCCGTGGAGGGCGAAGAGCCCCGCCATGGTCAGGAACCCCAGCGCCAGCAGCAACAGCTTGTAGTGCTGAGCCCGGACTGCGGTGATGGAGAGCAGGAGTGAAATCGCGAGCGCGATCGCGGCCACCGTGGTGACAACGAAGAAATGGGGCGCCGGCAGGACCTGGGAGTTGAGGCCGGGTACGAACAAGATCGTGGCCAGCGTCGCCACAGCGGCCACGGGGACCAGCAAGGAAACAGGACCGAGCGAGCGGGAATCGTCGATCGAGCTTGGCGGGACTCCCGCGAATGGTCTGACCTCCATGGTCCCTGCATTCTGGGACCCGCCGGGGTAGCTGGAGCGCCCTGTTACTCGGTCGTTACGGGCGGGCGGCCGGCCAGACGCTAACTACGGAGCGAATCGAGAGTTAGCGTCACGCCCGCGCCAGGCGCCTTCGGCTCTGCAGCGGGGGGCGCAAGCCCGGTCTCGTAGACCGCGTATTGGCTGCCGCCGCGGGACTTGGCGGCGTACATCGCCACGTCGGCTTCCCGGAGCAGGTCCTCCGCCGCCTGCGGGCTGTCGTCCCACACGACCAACCCCGCGCTCACCCCCATCTGGATGACCATCCCGATACTGAAAGGTTGGCCGAAGGCCTCGACTACGCGCTCCGCCACCAGGACGGCGTCCTCCGCACCTTTGACTTCGCTGAGTACCACTGCGAACTCGTCCCCGCCCAGCCGGGCGGTGGTGTCACCCGAACGGACGCAGGACTTGATCCGCTCGGCCATCACCATCAACAGCCGGTCGCCGGCGTCGTGCCCGAAGTTGTCGTTGACGACCTTGAACCCGTCGAGGTCGAGGTACAGGACCGCCAGCTTCCGGCTCGAGCGCCGGCCCAGTTCGAGCGCGTGCTCCAGGCGGTCGCGGAATAGGGCCCGGTTAGCCAGCCCCGTGAGCGGGTCGTGGAAGGCCTGGTAGCTGAGCTCCTGCTCCCGGCTGCGGAGGCGGCCAACACTGTCCTCCAGTTGCCGCGAAAGCCGCGCCACCTCGTTCAGCGCCAGCACCTGGCGGACCAGCACCAGGGCCACGATCAGGACCATCAGGCCGACCGCGAAGAGGTCGACAGATTGCCCGCTCACGAGCATGCCGGCGGCCAGCAGCCAGGCGCCGGCCAGGGGGACGTAAGGCAGCAGGTTGCGCACCAGTGATGGCGTCTCGGTCGCCGACCCCTTCGCGCCTGGCACCAACCGGGCCAGGACGGCGGCGAGCGCGATCAACAGGAAACCGGCCACCCAGCCGGTGTCAACCGGGCTGGTGTTGAAGGCGTTCTGCGAGGTCAGATAGGTGAAGGTGCTGTCGCTGACCGTAAGTGCCAGGAGGCCGGCTGCGATCAGCGCCATCGGCGCATACAGGACGCGCGCCCCTGCCAGGGCGGCGATGATGATCACGACGGTGACCAGGTCACCTACCGGGTAGGCGAGGCTGAGGCCGAAACTGAGCGGGCCGTCGCCGCCGGTCGCGTACACCGTGTGGAGTACCGTCGCCCAGCTGATGAACATCACCGACCCCGCGACAATGGCGCCATCGAAGAAGGTCTTGGCCTGCGAGGTGCCGCGCTTTCCCCGGGCGAAGTGGAGTACGGCGGCCACTTGCAGGGGCACCGCCAGCAAGAAGCCGGCGTCAGCGAGCGAGGGGAATGGCGTCTTGATTCCGGCGATCACCTCGTAGTAGGACCAAACCGCCTCACCCGCCGCCCACGACGCGGCGGCCAGCGCCATCAGGGTCCAGCCCCGGCGAACACGCCCCGTCGCGGCCGCGGCGGCCCAGCCACACGCCACCGCCGCGATCAGCGCCGCGATCATCTCGCCGATGTCGTCGAAGGCGGTGGTCAGCTTGGCGCCGCCGAGTGACACCAGCGTCCAGCACAGGAAAACGGCGATCGTGACCAAAACCGCCAGGCTGGCCAGCCAGAAGCTGGCCGGCAGCCCGAACCAGCGACGGAGCCTGGGCAGCTCGGCGCTTACGGTGGTCAGTTCACCAACCTGCCGGATCACGCCCACACGGTAGTACGGCAGGATCGGAACTGGCGGAATTCGGCTTCACTGGCACACACCCGTGCCGAGTCCGTACCCGGTCCGTGGCACATACTGGTGCGGCCACCAAGTGAAGGAGCTCCTGACAAATGGTCACGATCGAGAACAGCACCGTCATCAATCGTCCGCCTGAGGAGGTGTACGCCTTCGTCACCGACCCCGCGAACGAGGCGAAGTGGCACGCTGACGTGCTCGAAGCGCACAAGACCAGCGACGGGCCGCTCGGCGTGGGGTCGACGATTCAGTTCACCTTCAACTTCATGGGCAAGAAGGAGATCGACCTGGTGGTGAGGGAGTTCGACTCGCCCCGCCGGGAGGTGGTGGAAGCCACCTCGAAAGGGCCGATGGCGCCGACCTTCACCTTCACATTCGAGTCGGTCGATGGCGGAACCCGCTTCACTCGCAAGGGCGACATCCGCATCAATGGCTGGATGCGCCTGATGGAACCGATGATGAAGGGGATGGCGAGCAAGCGAGCCGATGGCTTCCTGGCCAAACTGAAGCAGCTTCTGGAGAGCTGAAACCGGGAGAGGCCTCAGTCTGACGAGAAGTACACGTTCTTGACCTCGGTGTAGGCCGCCATCGCGTGCATGCCGAGCTCCCTACCCAGGCCGCTCTTCTTGAAGCCGCCGAAGGGCGCCTCCTGGTGGACGCTGTGGTTCGAGTTCACCGACAGGGCACCGGTTCGGATCGATCGCGCCACCCTGATGGCCCGCCCCAGGTCCCGGGTCCAGAGCGACCCCGAGAGGCCGTACTGGACGTCGTTTGCCAGCCGGATCGCCTCCGCCTCGTCCCCGAAGGGAATGATGGCGGCCACCGGGCCGAAGATCTCCTCCTGCGCCACCCGCATGCGGTTGTCGACGTCGGCGAACACGGTCGGGGCGAGGAAGCTGGCGCCGGCAGCCGAGCCCTCGGGCGCGCCGCCCCCGGTGACCAGCCGCGCGCCCTCCTCCCGACCAACCTTCACGTACGCCTCGACCTTCTGGCGCTGGGAAGTCGAGACCAGCGGCCCCATCTCCGTTTCGGGCAGCAGCGGGTCACCGACCCGGATGCGCTCCGCCCGTCGCCCGAAAGCGCTGACGAAATCGTCGTAGGCGCCGCGCTCCACCAGGATCCGGCTGCGCGCGCAGCAGTCCTGGCCGGCGTTGCCGAACACCGCCATGGCGGTGCTGTCGACGCAGCCCTCGATGTCGGCATCGGCAAAGACCACGCAGGCGGACTTGCCGCCAAGCTCAAGGGAGACACGGGTGATGTTGTCGGCGGCAGCCTTGAGGATGGAAATCCCGGTCGTGGTCTCGCCGGTGAAGGAGATCTTGGCCACCCGCGGGTCGCCCGCCAGCGCCGAGCCGATCGATGCACCCGGGCCCGGCAGCACCGAGATGCACTCAGGGGGCAGGCCGGCTTCAACCAGCAGCTCGCCCAGCATCAGCGCCGTCAGCGGGGTGTAAGAGGCGGGTTTGAGGACCACCGGGTTGCCGCAGGCCAGGGCCGGCGCCACCTTCCAGGTCGCGATCAAAAGAGGGAAGTTCCAGGGCACGATCAGGCCGACCACCCCGACCGGCTCTCTCAGGACCACGTCCAGGCCCGGGCCCTGGACCGGGACCACCTCACCGAAGAACTTGTTGGCCGCCCCCGAGTAGTACTCGAGGCAGGCCGCCGCGGCCTCCACCTCGCCGCGGGCGTCGGCGATCGGCTTGCCGGCGTTGCGTGCCTCGGCGGTGGCGAAATCCTCCAGTCGCTCTCGCACCAGGGTGGCGGCCCTCGCCAGCACCCGGCCGCGAGCGGAAGCCGATGTTCGCGGCCAGGGGCCTTCTTCGAAGGCGCGCGTGGCGACTTCCAGGGCCTCATCGAGGTCGTCCACGCCGGCCTCGCTGACCTCGGCCCAGGGCTCACCGGTGGAAGGCTCGACCAGCGCGAACGTCTTCCCGGTCCGCCCGGCGCTGGGCTTCCCGCCGATGAGCAAGGTGTGAGGCATCTGTCCCGATGATCCTAATGCCCGGCGTCAGCCTGCCGCGATCGTAGGAGAATGGAGCCATGCGGTTGACTGGCAAGGTAGCGCTCATCACTGGGGCCGCGAGCGGCATCGGCAGGACGGCGGCGAAGCTCTTCGCGGAGGAGGGCGCCGCGGTGCTGATCTCAGACGTCGCCGAGGAGCAGGGCCGGGAGGCGGCTGCCGAGATCGAAGCGGCCGGTGGCCGGGCCGCCTTTTTCAGAGCCGACGTCTCCCGGGCCGAGGACGTCGAAGCCCTGATGCGCCATGCCGTCCAAACCTTCGGCGGCCTCCATGTCCTCTACAACAACGCCGGCATCATGCACCCGCGCGACGGGGGTACCACCGAGACCACCGAGGAGATCTGGGACCTGGTGATGACGGTCAATCTCAAGGGCGTCTGGCTCTGCTGCAAATACGGCATCCCGGCGATGCTGGAGTCGGGGGGTGGCTCGATCATCAACGTGGCCTCGTTCGTGGCCCTGGTTGGGGCAGCCACCCCCCAGGTCGCCTACACCGCCACCAAGGGCGGCGTCCTCTCCCTGACCCGCGAGATCGCTGTGGAGTATGCCCGCCAGGGCATCCGGGTCAACGCCCTCTGCCCGGGGCCGATCGAAACCCCGCTGATGGCCGAGCTCCTCGCCGACCCCGCCCGGCGGGCCCGCCGCCTGGTGCACATACCCATGGGTCGTTTCGGCAAGGCCGAGGAGGTCGCGCGGGCGGCACTGTGGCTGGCATCGGACGAGTCATCGCTGATGACAGGCGCCTCGCTGGTCGTCGA
>DAITAT010000068.1:4717-6211 GCA_036824145.1 Candidatus Dormiibacterota bacterium | reverse complement strand
GTACCATTTAGGCCTCCGTCGCCACCGAGGAAGAAGAGGATTGAGATGGCCATCGCTGAGACCGGCGTGAACTCTGATCGCAGCATCGAGCAGATTCCCCTCGGCCAGGTCCCCACCGACCTGCAGCCGGGCAGCCTGCCCAAGAAGATGCGGGCCTGGGTGATCCGGCGCGACCGCGAGGGCGAGCCCCGGCGGGCATTCCAGCAGGAGGACATCGAGGTCCCCGAGCCGGGCGCTGACGAGGTCATCGTGATGGTGATGGCGGCAGGCGTGAACTTCAACAATGTTTGGGCGGCGCTGGGCAAGCCGGTCTCGGTGTTCGACTCGCACCCCGAGTTCGACCACCACATCGGCGGTTCCGACGCCAGCGGCATCGTCTGGAAGGTCGGCGCCAACGTCAAGCGCTGCAAGCCCGGCGACGAGGTCGTGATCCACTGCAACGTCAGCTGCGGCGAGTGCCCCGAATGCAACGGCCTCGATCCGCTGGCCTGTCAGTGGCAGAAGATCTGGGGCTACGAGACCACCTGGGGCTCGTTCGCGCAGTTCGCCAAGGTGCAGTCCCAGCAGTTGGTGGCCAAGCCCAAGCACCTCAGCTGGGAGGAGGCGGCCAGCTACGCCCTCACCTACTTCACCGCCTACCGGATGCTGATCGACCGGTGCGAGATGAAGCCCGGTGACAACGTCCTGGTATGGGGCGCCGCCGGGGGCCTGGGGGTCTTCGGGATCCAACTCTGCAAGCTGGTGGGCGCCAACGCCGTGGGCATTGTCTCCCGCGAGGATAAGAAGCAGATGATCCTCGATCTTGGCGCCGTCGCCGCCATCAACCGCAAGGACTACGGCTTCGAGCGAACCGGCAAGGAGACCCAAGCGGAGGAGGCAGCCCGGCTCAAGGAGGCCTACCGTTTCCGCAAGGAGCTTCGGGGCCATTTCGGCGGCAAGGAGCCCAACATCGTCTTCGAGCACGTGGGCCAGGCCACCTTCCCGACCTCGGTGCTGGTCTGCTCGCGATTCGGCAAGATCGTCATCGTCGGCGCCACCAGCGGTTATCAGCTGGATTTCGACGTCCGCCACCTCTGGATGCGGCAGAAGCGCATCATCGGCAGTCATTCCGCCAACGCCTTCCAGGCCACCGCCGCCAACCAGCTGATCATCGAGAAGAAGATCCGGCCGGTGCTGTCGGAAGCACTCCCGTGGGAGGGCGTCGCTGAGGCCCACCAGAAGATGTACGAGAATGCCCACGCGGGCAAGATCGCGATCCTGGTCCAGGCCGGGGCGGAGGGCCAGGGCCGAACCGACGCTTGAGCGCGACCCACGCTTGGGCGCCGACCGCCTGCCGCGCTAGATCTTTGGCAGCGTGATGAGGGGGTTCCCACAGGTAGTTGAGGCCCGCGGACGCGCCGAGTGCGATCAGGCCGCCGACCACGCAGAGGTAGAGGAGGAAGGGGACCAGGAACTTGCCTGGGAGTCGTTCGCCACGTGCGGCCAGGCGCCGAG
>DAITAT010000068.1:0-4617 GCA_036824145.1 Candidatus Dormiibacterota bacterium | reverse complement strand
GCGCATTCCCTCACCGAGAATCAAACCATGGGGTCATCGTTCCGTCAGCTGAGATTCGTACCGACGGCGAGCCGGCCGCGGCGGGGCCGCTGGAGGTCGATGCGATGCGGGTCGAGGATCGGTATCAGTTCGCTCGCGAGCAGCAGGAGCGGTACTGGTCCGCGGGCAAGGCCGAGCGGAGTCGAATCCTCGACGCCTTCTGCCTGGCCACCGGCTACGGCCGCAAGTACGCCATCACCATGCTGCGCGGACGCAAGCGGGTATCGGTGCGAAGCGCTCGGCGCCGCCAGCGTCGCTACGGCCTCGACTTCCAGAAGGGCCTTCGGGTTGCCTGGGAGGCCTCGGGCTACATCTGCTCGGAGCGTCTCCAACCCTTCCTCCCCGAGTTGGTGCCCCTGCTCGAGAAGCACGCCCAACTAACCCTCGACGACCCCACCCGCGAGCTCTTGCTCCAGGCCAGCGTGAGCACCGTCGAGCGCAACCTGAAGGTCCTCCGTCAGGGCCTTGTCAGCCGCAAAATGTCGCAGACCAAGCCTGGCACCCTGCTGCGCAAGCAGATCCCTGCCATCGTGGGTCGCTGGGCCGACAGGGACGTCCCCGGCTACCTCGAGATCGATCTCGTCTCCCACAGCGGTGAGTTCGCCGCCGGCACCTTCCTCTTCACGCTGTCGGTGGTCGACCTGTGCACGGGCTGGACCCAACGTATTCCGCTCATGGGCAAGGGCCAGACCGGGATCGTCGCTGCCCTCCGCCGCATTCGCGAGCAGCTCCCCTTCGCTCTGCTCGGAATCCATCCCGACACTGGCAGTGAGTTCATCAACTGGAATCTCCTGGCCTACTGCCGGAAGCACAAGATCGAGTTCAGCCGCTCGCGAGCCTTCCACAAAAACGACAAGGCCCATGTCGAGCAGAAGAACTGGACCCTGGTCCGTCGCCTCGTCGGCTACCAGCGCCTTGACACCCCCGAGCAACAGGCCTGGCTCGACTCCTTCTACACCGACCTGCTCCGTCCCTTTGCCAACTGCTTTCAACCCGTTATGAAGTTGCTGGAGAAAGAAACTGTGAACAACCGCACCAGAAGGAAATACGACACCCCAGCCACCCCCATGCGCCGCCTGCTGCTGACTCATGCCGAGGAGGTCACGCGCATACAGCCGCTGCTCGAGCTCTACGAGTCCGTCAGCCCCTGACTCTCAAGCGTGCAATCGACCGCCGCCTCGCCGCGATGCCGGCAACCCTTGCCGAGGCCGCCAGTGCCTGACCGCCGCCGGCGTCCACAGACTCCCGGGTTGTCCACCCCTTCCCCCCGGGCCCCCCCTTCCCTCTACTACGACTACGGTACGAAAACTAGCTGACGGAACGATTCACCCAGGGTTCGATTCCTTGCTGGTTGACAACGGTTGAGCTCAACTGACGCCTGGCCGTTCGTGGACCGCGCCTTAGACTGAACTCATGGCTCAGGCTGAGAACCTGCCCCCGAGCGGCGACCGACGCCGTCACGGGCTGGACCTTGAGCGCCTCCAGCAGTTGCGCGAGGAATGGGAGAGGGGACCGCTGAGCAAATCGCTGGCCCGCGGCGAGCGGCAATCCAGCTTCGAAACCCCTTCCGGCCTACCGATCGACATCGTCTACACGCCTGCTGACATCGCCGACCTCGTGTACGAGCGCGACCTCGGCATGCCCGGCCAGTACCCATTCACCCGCGGCATCCGCCCCAACATGTACCGCGGCCAGGCCTGGTCGATCCGTCAATACGCCGGCTTCGGCACCGCCGAGGAGTCGAACAAGCGCTTCAAGTTCCTCCTCGAGCACGGCCAGCCCGGGCTCTCGGTGGCTTTCGACCTCCCCACGCAGATGGGGATGGACTCCGACGACGAGCGCGCCGGGGGCGAGGTCGGCCAGGTCGGCGTCGCCATCGATTCGCTGGCGGACATGGAGACGCTCTTCGAGGGCATCCCCCTGGCCGAGGTCTCGACGTCGATGACGATCAACGCTCCGGCGCCAGTGCTGGCGGCGATGTACATCGTCGTGGCTGAGAAGCAGGGGGTCGCGCCTGACCAGATCAACGCCACCACCCAGAACGACGTCCTCAAGGAATACGTCGCCCGCGGCACCTTCATCTACCCGCCCGGTCCTTCGCTGCGCTTGGCCGCCGACCTGATTGCCCACTGCGCCCGCCACGTGCCCAAGTTCAACGCCATATCTCTCAGCGGCTACCACATGCGCGAAGCCGGCTCAACCGTGGTGCAGGAGATCGCCTTCAGCTTCGCCAACGCAATGGCGTATATCGACGCCACCCTGGAGCGCGGCATCGACGTCGACGAGTTCGCGGGACGCCTGAGCTGGATCTTCAACACCCACATCGACTTCTTCGAAGAGATCGCCAAGTACCGAGCCCTGCGCCGGATGTGGGCCAAGCTGATGCGCGAGCGGTACCACGCCGAGAGGCCAGGCAGTTGGATGCTGCGCACCCACACCCAGACTGGCGGCTCGCTGCTGACGGCGCAGCAGCCGGAGAACAACATCACCCGCGCCGCCATCCAGGCGCTGTCGGCGGTGCTCGGCGGGGTCCAGTCGATGGCGCTGAGCTGCTACGACGAGGCGCTCGCGATCCCCACCGAGAAGGCGCAGCAGATCGCAGTGCGGACCCAGCAGATCATCGCCGAGGAGATCGGGGTCACCGACACCGTCGACCCCCTGGCGGGGAGCTACTACGTCGAGCACCTGACCAATGAGCTGGAACTGCGGGCCTGGGCGGAGCTGGAAAGGATCGAGAAGGAGATCGGCGGCGCGGTGGCGGCGATCGAGACGGGGTACTACCAGCGATGCATCCAGGAGGAGTCGTACAAGTTCGAGAAGGCCGTGGAATCGGGTGAGCGGGTGGTGGTCGGTGTCAACAAGTACCGCGATGAGGGCGAGGAGCCGCACCCGTTCTTCCGCGCCGACAACCCAGCCCTGGAGAGGGCCCAGGTCGCCAAGCTGGAGGCGCTGCGAGCGCACCGGGAGGCGGCTGCCGTGGAGAGCTCTCTGGCGGGCCTGCGGGCTGCCGCCGAAGATGTCAAGACGGACCTGATGCCCCCGATCATCGACGCCGTCCGGGCCTACGCTACGCTGGGCGAGATCTGCGGCGTGATGCGCGACGTTTTCGGCGAGTATCGCGCCCTGGCAATCGTCTGAGCGAGCTCGACGTCCCCGACCCCGAATCCCGGCTGGCCGGGCTTGGCTATGGGTTGCCGGAGTCGGCACCGGTGGCGGGGCTGTACGTCCCGGCGACGCGGGCCGGCGACCTCGTCTTCAGCTCCGGGGCAGTCCCCATCCGCGACGGCGAGGTGACCCACAGGGGCCGGGTCGGTGCCGAGGTCAGCCTGGAGGAGGCACAGGCCGCCGCTCGGATCGCCGTCGTCAATGCGCTCGCCTCCGTTCGCGCCGAGGTGGGGTCGCTGAAACGGGTGATGCGAGTGATCAAGCTGACCGGCTACGTGGCCAGCGCCCCCGGCTTCTCCGACCAGCCCGCGGTGATGAACGCCGCTTCGCAGCTCCTTATCGACGCCTTCGGCGAGGCTGGGCAGTCGGCGCGGACCGCCGTGGGCGTGGCCGAACTGCCGTTGGGAGTGCCGGTTGAAGTCGACCTGGTGGTGCTGCTCCGCTAACCCCGCCGGGCGGCTTTGGCCTCGCCGCCGGCTTCTTGGCTGTCGTCTTCTTGGCGGCAGCCCCGGGAGGCCAGTTGCCCGCGGCCTTGGCCGCCCGCTTGATGTCGCGGTATTTCAGCAGCGCCGCGTGGCTGTCGACGTCGGCCAGGCTGAACCAGCTGGGCGAGTACCTCTCCCAACCCGGGATCGGCATCGCCAGTCGCTTGGCGAGGCTTCCGATGATGACGGCGGCCTTGTTGGCGCTGAACCCGGGCAGCTTGGCGATGCGTTTACTGACCTCGGTGGCGTCGGCCGCGGTGGTCCAGATCCGCGCCGGGTCGCCGCCGTAGTCCTCGACGATCTGCTTGGCCAGCGTCTGCGTCCGCCGAGCCATGCTGGCCGGGTAGCGGTGGAGGGGAGGCTTGCTGACGAAGGCCTCCACCAGCGCCAGCTCATCCATCGCCGCGATCTCGCGCGCGTCGAGTTTGCCCCCCAATCGCTGGCGCAACTTCTCGGGCGCGCCGAAGGCCCACTCCATCGGCACCTGCTGGTCGAGCAGGAAACCGACAAGGAGCGCCATCGGGTCTTTGGCCAGCAGCTTGGCGGCATCCCGGTCGTCGGTCCAGGCCAGCGCGGCGTCGGCCTTCCTGGCGCCCATCACCTGCCCAGGCTCAGAAGCGCGGAGCCGACCTGCACCGCCGCCAGCAGCTCGCCGTCGATGTCCAGGAAGAGAGAGAAGAACTCCGGCGGCAGGTCGTAGTGGAACCGGATCCCGGACTCGACTTCCTCTGGCGACTCGATGGCTCGCGACATGGTCCTCCTCTGTCTGCCCGCGGCAGGAGTCTACCCGGCCGGAAAAAAATCGTGGCCGCAGTTTCGGCAGATCCCGCCATCGGTGCGGCTGTGGCCTCGCACTCGGGCAGGGCTCGTGGTTAGGGATGCTGATAAGCCATATCACGCCGAGGACCACGGCGCCAACACCGTAGAT
>DAITAT010000067.1:0-6296 GCA_036824145.1 Candidatus Dormiibacterota bacterium | reverse complement strand
GCCCCACAACGGTTTTCAAGACCGTCACCTTAAACCACTCGGACACCCCTCCGGGAGGCAAGGACAGGATAAGCGGCCAATCACGATAACCTGAGCCGATGAAGCTGGCGTTGGGTGTCGCCGCCGGTCCGGACGCGGAGGTGCTGGCGTCGCTTGGTGCCGAAGCGGAGGCCCTGGGTTACGCCGCCATCTGGTGCAACGACAGCCCCGCCGGGGAGGGCGTGCTCCAACTCTCCCACTGGGCTCGCAACTCAAAGGTCATCGATCTCTGCGTCGGCGTTCTGGCGCTGGACCGCCACCAACCATCCGACATCGCGGCTCGGGTCGCCCAGCTGGACCTCCCCCGGGAGCGCCTCCTGCTGGGGATCGGCGCTGGGCTGCAATCGCACCAGCTTGGGGCCGTCCGAGCCGGGGTCGACGAGCTGCGCCGGCTGCTGCCCGACGTGCGCCTGGCCGTCGCGGCGATGGGTCCCAAGATGTGCCAGCTGGCTGGTGAGCTGGCCGATGCGGTGCTGCTCAACTGGATGACCCCGGAGCGAATCGCCTGGGCGATCCCCCGGGTGCAGCGAGGCGCCGAAGCGGTCGGGAAGTCCGACCTCCAGGTCGACGCCTACATCCGCGTCGCACTGGGGCCGGGCGCCGAGGAGCGCCTCGCCCGCGAGGCCGGCTTCTACGCCCAGCTGCCCGCCTACGCGCGCCACTACGAGGCCAGCGGGGTGGCGCCGGAATCGATCGGGATCACGGTCGCCGAGCCGGCCGACCTGCCGATCAAGCTGGCCGCCTACTCCGCTCTCGACCTCGCGGTGGTCCGCGTCCTGTCGGAGCGAACCCCCGAGGCGATCTTGGAAGTGGCCCGAGCCGCGATCGGCTAGGCCCCGATCACCTCGAGGCCGTCCATGTACGGCCGCAACACTTCGGGGACGTTGACCTGCCCGTTCTTCTGCTGGTAGGCCTCGAGGATGCAGGAGACGGTTCGCACCAGCGCCAGGCCCGAGCCATTGATGGTGTGCACGAACTGGGGCTTGGCGGCGGGCTCGGCGCGGAACCGGATGTTGGCGCGGCGGGCCTGGAAGTCCTGGAACAGCGAGCAGGAGCTGACCTCGAGGTAGCGGCCCAGGCCCGGCGCCCAGGCCTCAAGGTCGTATTTCTTGTACTGGGCGAAGCCCATGTCGCCGGTGCACATCAGCAACACCCGATAGTGCAGCCCGAACTCTTGCAGGATCGACTCGGCGTCTGCCGTCAGCCCCTCCAACTCCTCCAGCGAGGTCTCGGGGCTGGTGAACTTGACCATCTCGACCTTGTTGAACTGGTGCAGCCGGATATAGCCGCGAGTGTCCTTGCCCGCCGCGCCCGCCTCGGAGCGGAAACAGGGCGAGTAGGCCACGTGCTTGATCGGCAGGCGAGCGCCCTCGAGGATCTCGTTGCGGTACATGTTGGTGACGGGGACCTCCGCCGTCGGCACCAGCCAGAGGTCGCGGTCCTCGACTTTGAAGGCGTCGCCGGCGAACCTGGGCAGGTTGGCGGTGCCGGTCATGGCGTCGCTATTGACCAGGAACGGCGGCTGCACTTCGACGTACCCATGGCGGCGGGTGTGGGCGTCGAGCATGTACTGGATCAGGGCCCGTTCCAGGCGGGCGCCGGCCCCCACCAGGAACGCGAACCGGGAGCCGGCGACCTTGGCGCCGCGCTCGAAATCGAGGATTCCGAGCTGCTCGCCGACCTCATAGTGGGGCTTGGGATCGAATTCGAATTGAGGCTTTTCGCCCCAACTGCGGACCTCCTGGTTGGCGGTCTCGTCAGAGCCCACGGGGACCGACTCGTGGTGGACATTGGGAACCTCGAGCAACAGCCGGTTCAGCTCGGCCTCAACATCACTGCGCTGATCCTCGAAGCCCCTGATCTCACCCTTGAGCCGCTCGAGGTCGCGCATCAGGGGAATATCGCTGGTTGCCATACCCGCGGCCTTGGCCTCGGCAATCGCGGGCGCCACCGTCCTATTGAGAGCGTTCTGTTCCGCCTGCCGCGTCTCCACCTCCTGGATCAGGCGGCGCCGCGCCTCGTCGAGCTCCAGGATCCGGTCGATGGGAGCGTCGGTGATGCCCTTTTCGACGGCCGCCTGGCGCACCAGGTCGGCGTTTTCGCGGATGAACTGCAGCGCCAGCATCAGCCGGGCTCGGTGGCGTCGCCGTCGCCGGCCGGCGCGTCACGCATCGCGGGGAACGGGATCACCTCGCGGATATGGGCGGCGTCGGCGAAGAGCATCACCAGCCGGTCGACGCCGATGCCGAGGCCCCCGGTGGGCGGCATCCCCTGTTCCAGCGCTGCGATGAAGTCGAGGTCCATCGGGTGAGCCTCCTCGTCGCCGGCCCCCCGAGCCGCCAGCTGCTGCTCGAAGCGGGCCTTCTGGTCGATCGGGTCAGTGAGCTCGGAGAAGGCGTTGCCCATCTCCTGGCCGGCGATGAAAAGCTCAAAGCGCTCGGCCAGGCGCTCGTCTCCCGGTCGCCTGCGAGCCAGCGGCGATACCGAGATGGGATGGCCGGTGACAAACGTCGGCGGTACCAGGCTGCGCGCGACCGAGCGCTCGAAGACCTCGAAGATCAGCTGTCCCCAATCCCGCTGTCGCGGTACCGCCCCGAGCTCCTCAGCGCGGCGTCGCAGCGCCTCGACATCGTCAACGTCCAGGCCGGGGTTGCGGTCGCGGACGAGGTCCAGCATCTCGCGGCGCTCCCAGGTGATGCCCAGGTCGATTGGTTGGCCCTGGTACTCGAGCTGCCGGGCCTTGCCCAGCGTCTCGGCGGTGCTCCGCAGCAGCTCCTCGGTGAGCTCCATCATCCCGGTTAGGTCGGTGTAGGCCTGGTACAGCTCGAGCATCGTGAACTCAGGGTTGTGGTGCGCATCGATGCCCTCGTTGCGGAAGACCCGCCCGATCTCGTAGACCCTCTCGATCCCCCCCACCACCAAGCGCTTGAGGTGGAGCTCCAGCGCGATGCGCAGATAGAGGTCCATGTCGAGGGCGTTGTGGTGGGTGACGAAGGGACGCGCCGCGGCCCCACCGGCGATCCGGTGCAGGACCGGGGTCTCGACCTCCTCGAAGCCGCGCTCATCGAGGAAACGCCGGAAGTGCGCGATCAGCCGGCTGCGAAGCCGAAGGGTCTCGCGCGCCTCGGGGTTGGCGATGAGGTCGACGTGGCGCTGGCGGAAGCGGGTCTCGGGATCTTTGAGGCCGTGCCACTTGTCCGGCAGCGGTCGCAGCGACTTTGTCAGCAGAGTCAGGTGCTGGACGTCGAGTGTGATCTCGCCGCGCCGGGTCCGAAAGAGCTCACCCTGGGCGCCCACGATGTCGCCGAGGTCGAGTTCGTTGAAGAGCGCCATGCCGGCGGCCCCAAGCTCATCCTCGCGCGCGTACAGCTGCAGCTTGCCGCTGCCGTCGACGATGTCGGCGAAGGCGACCTTGCCCTGGCTGCGGTGGCGTGTGATCCGACCGGCCACCGTCACCGGGGTGGTGCGCACCGCCGGGACGGTCTCCGGGTCGCCGCCTGCGGCAGCCGCGGTGCCCCGCTCGGCCTCCTCGTACAGCCCCACCGTCTGGTGGGTGGTGTGGGTGCGGTCAAATCGCGGCGCGAAGGGCTCGATCCCCTGCTCGCGCAGCCGCTCCAGCTTGCTGAGCCGCTGCTGGCGAAGCTCAGCACCCCCGGCCGCCGCGGGCGGGCGCCCCGCGCCGCCGTCTTCCGCTTCCACAGCGGAGAAGTCTAGGCCCTGGCCTACTTGACCGAAAGGACGTGCAAGGTGCTGCTTCCGCCCGGCGTGGTCGCCTTCACCTTGTCGCCCGCGGTCTTTCCCAGCAGGGCCTTGCCGATGGGGCTCTCGAGCGAGATCAGGCCCTTCTTTGGATCGGCCTCGACAGGGCCCACGATGGTGAAGTTCTCCTCACCGTATTCGTCCTTGACCTTGACCTTCGAGCCCAGCTGGACGGTGCCGGCGGCCTTCTTGGAAGGTTCCTTGATGATCTCGGCGTTGCGGATCGTCTTCTCCAGGGTGAGGATCCGGCCCTCGATCCAGCCCTGGTAGTTCTTGGCGTCTTCGTACTCGGAGTTCTCTGAGATATCGCCGAACTCCTTGGCCGTGCGGATACGGTCGGCCACCTCCCGCCGCTTCACAGTGAGGAGTTGGTCAAGCTCGGCCTGGAGCTTCCTCAGGCCCTTCTTGGTGATTGGAACAGGCTTGTCCTGCAGCATCTGTATTTCCTAAAAAAAGAACAGCGCCCAGGACCAGAACATTCGCTGGAACCGAGACGCTGGGGGAACCCCCCTCCAAAGTCGGCAGATTATACGCCTTTGCGCTGGCTTTGGAGCCAGGCGGCTTCAGCTGGCGATGGCGACCGGCTCGTCGGCGGCGATCCCCAGCTCCCGAAGCATCTCCCAGAAGCGCTCGAGGTCCTCGCGGGTGTTGAGGAACTGCACCTTGTCGCGCATCCTGGCCGCGCCCTGGCAGCCGCGGACAGCCCAGGAGACGTACTTGCGGGCGAGCTTCACGCCTCGGGCTTCGCCGTGGTGATCGACGACGTACTCGACCAGGCGACGGACCAACTCGACGTGCTCCTCCCAACCCAGGTCGGGCACGAGCTCGCCGCGCTCGATCAGCGCCGAGGCCTGCCGGATCAGCCAGGGGTTGCCCATCATGCCCCGCGCCAGCAGCACCCCGTCGCAGCCGGTCTCAGCCATGCGACGACGAGCGTGGGTGGCGGTGCGGATATCGCCACTGCCGAAGACCGGGATGTCGACGGCTGCTTTGACGGCCGCGATGTCATCCCAATCAGCGAAACCGGTGTAGCCCTGGACCCGGGTGCGGCCGTGGACGGCGACCGCGGCGACGCCGACCGATTCCAGCGATTTCGCCAGGTCGACGCAGTTCCTGGTGCTGTCGTCCCAACCGAGCCGCATCTTCACAGTCACGGGCGTCGGGCCCACGGCCTTGATCATCGCCGCCGACACCGCGGTGGCGAGAGGGATGTCGCGGGCCAGGCCCGCGCCGGCGCAGGTCTTCCGGGCCACCTTGTCGACCGGGCAGCCCATGTTGATGTCGACGATATCGGCCCCTTCGTCGACCAGCATGCGGGCGGCCTCCGCCATGCTCGCCGGCTCGCGGCCCATCAGCTGCACCGAGATCGGGTGCTCGTCCGGCCAGACCCGGGTCAGCTCACAGGCCTGGGGTCCCTGGCGCACCAGCGCGATCGCGCTGGCCATCTCGGTGCACAGCAAACCCGCCCCCATCTCCGCCGCCAGGCGACGGAAAGGGCGATCGGTGATGCCGGACATCGGCGCCACCACCACCGGGTTGCGGATCTCGACCCGCCCGACCTGGATCATGCGATAAAGGGTATGCGAGATGACACCCACCACCCCACCCACGATCCTTGTCACAGGTGCCAACGGCTTCGTCGGCCGGCACGTGGTCGCCCGTCTCGCCGAGCGTGGTGGCGGACTGCGGGCGATGGTCCGCAATGCCGCGACCTACCACCCCGCCCCGGGGGTAGAGGTGGTGGAGGCGGACCTGGCCAAACCGGAGAGCCTGACATTGGCGATGGAGGGCGTTGAGGTGGTCGTGCACTGTGCCGCCATCACCGCCAACCTCAAGGAGCCGTACAAGGGCGCCTACGACGCCATCAATCGCGGGGGCACCGAGAACCTCGTCCGCGCTGCGGCGTCGTCATTGGTGAAGCGCCTGGTGGTGATGTCCGGGCTGGGAACGCAGCCTGCGGCCGCGGGGACCTACATGGCCACCCGCTGGGGCATGGAGGAGGCGGTGCGGAACTCCGCCATCCCATTCGTCATGATCCAGCCCTCAGTCCAGTTCGGCAACGGCGCGGAGTTCGTTGCCGCCCTCGGCCGTCTGATCAAGGCGTCGCCGGTGGTGCCGCTGCTCGGCGGCGGCGGCCTCCGCTTCCAACCGATCTGGGTCGAGGACGTGGTCAGCTGCATCGAGAAGGCGATCGGGGATGAAAAGCTCAGCGGGCAAGCGGTGGCGATCGGCGGCAGCGAGTATGCGACCTTCAGCGAAATCATCGACACGATTTGCGTTGCCCTCGGGAAGCGCCGCCTCAAGGCTCCCCTCCCGCTCTGGGTTGCGCGCCTGCAGGCGCCGGTGATGGCACTGCTTCCCCGCCCGCCGCTGACCCAGGCGTCGCTGGAACTCTTCGGGTTCGAGAACACCACCGAAATCGACGCCGTCGACAAGGCCTTCGGCTTCCACCCGCGCGGTTTTCGCGAGCACCTGCTGGCACACGGGGTCGAGGCCTA
>DAITAT010000066.1:0-6403 GCA_036824145.1 Candidatus Dormiibacterota bacterium | reverse complement strand
CTATTAGGAGGCGCACCTCGCGGCTGGGACCGTCCAACGCTGCGGTCGGCAGGTCGCAGAAGTCTCCCTCGATATATGGGCTCACGGCGACACCCCATTCGCCGGTGCCCGCCGCGGCGGTAGTGCGCGGTAGAGCGGCGCCATTCTGGGCGGAGAACGCTGGCTGAAGAATCCTGGACAGCCATCCGGGTCGATGAGGCTGCTGTTTGCCCATCGAGGGGATAATCCCACCGCTGGAGCTTCAGTGGCCCACGCGGCGTCTTAGGGGACCGGCTGCCAGATGACCGTGGGGCACCCGAGAGTGTCGGAACGTCACCCGAGGGCGAGAAGCTTAGGACTTGGCACACGCGCGGCCGGTGCGCTCGCTGATCAGGTCGGGTTTGTCGCGCAGGTCACCAACGGATTGACCTGGCCCCAGCGCGACGTGCATGCATCGGGTGCTGGCTCGCCCTCCACGAGCCTGCGTTGTGCCCCCCCGCCAGAACCGGCGGTGCACGACTAGCATTTGACCCGATGAGCGAAGGCAACGCGACCCTCAAGGAGGCGTTCCGGCACCACGCCTGGGCGACGCACGAACTCCTGGCGTTCTGTGCCCAGCTCCGGCCCGGGCAGCTGTCGCAGCCGCGGCCCGCGCCCCTGGCCGGGGTCCATGGGAGCGTCCTGGAGACGTTCGACCACATCATCGGCACGGACGGTGGCTACCTGGGTGCGCTGACCGGCCAGCGGCCCGCCTGGGCGGTGGGCGAGCGCAGCCCGAGCTCCGACCTCGACGAGCTGGCGTCGTGGGTGGACGAGGCGGAGGCGCTGTGGATGGGCTTCTTGTCCCTTCCCGACGACGCCGTGCGCAGGGTGTTCCTCGATGACGGCACCTACGAGACGCACGCGGCCATCGTGACCACCCAGGCGCTGCACCACGGCAGCGCCCACCGCGAGCAGATCTGCGCCATCCTCCGGGATTTCGGCCTGGACCCGCCGGAGGTGCAGCCGTGGGACTTCGCCGACGCGACCGGTCGCTCGCACTGGATCAAGCCCGAGTAGCGGCTGCCCGAACAGCCGCAGCCTCAGGCGTCTCAGAGCGGGCGGCCTACGTCGGGCCTGCTCGGTACATGGGCGGCATCGCTGTGTTCATCCTTGGCAAACGTTTGGATCCGGCTGGGATACCGGTACCACGGTTGGCCGTTCTAGGCGCGGCAGGCGAGTGAGCGGGAATGTCGCCAGATAGAGTTGCGTGATGCCAAATACCGTCCTGGATCGCCTTCGCTCGATAACCGACGAGCTTGACCTCTACAAGGTGGTGGGAGGGCGTTGGGACGGGGATTTCCTGATCGTTGCGCGGGGCAGGACAAGGAGGTGACCATGGCCGACACCCCACAAGCGGAGTTCGCCGCCCGACTCCGAGACAGCCGCCAGGTGTGGCGCGACCTGGTGGCCGAGGTCGGCGACCGGGTCGACGACCCCGGCCCGATGGGCGCCTGGACCTTCGGCGACCTCGCCGGTCATCTCCTGGCCTGGCGCAACCGCACCATCGCCCGTCTTGAGGCTGCCGGGCGCGGCGAGCCCGAGCCCCCAGCCCCGTGGCCCGAGGACCTCGAAGGCGACGACGCCATCAACAGCTGGATCCGCGAACAGGACCGGGGCCGGTCGGCGGCGGAGATGATCGATGCGTACGATGCGTCGTTCGAGAGACTTGGGGCGGCGGTCGAAGCGCTGCCCGCAGAGCTGGTCAGCGATCCCAACGCCTTCCCGTGGTTGGAGGGCAACGCGCTCGGCACCATCGACCCTCTGGGGCACCTGCGCGAGGAGCACGAGCCGACCGTCCGGGCGTGGCTCTCTAGCCGATCCAGCTGAACTGCCCCGCGTAAGACATCGCTCCGATCCCGGGCGAAACGGTAGCGATGAGCAGGAGATCTCGCAGCGTTTCCCGGACGAGTCGCCCGCGAGCGGACGCCCCTAGTTCGGCGAATGCTCCGATCAGGCCGCGACTCCTCCGCGTGGCGCATGCGACAGGTGCGGCCCGTGAAACTGGAACGCCCCCACCCCGATGGGCGCAGGAACCCGGTCTGCTTCTCTCGCTGACGAAGCCGCGAGATTGGGACCTGCTCCTCGCAGTGGGCTTGGTCGGGATGACTTTGGCATTGGTCAGGTGAGGTCGAGCGCGTCATGGTGCCGTGATGTCTCTTGGCCCCCTCCCCGCCTTCAATCCTGGCGATAGACCTTCCGGCTTATGCGACCGGCGTCGGGAGGCGAGCGTCGGGCGGGACTGTTGCAGGACGTGCGACGTGACCGTTGAGGGCGAGCGGGCGCTGTACTCGAGGTCAGCGGTCACCAAAGCGCAGGCCCTCAGGCCGAGTCCAGCAACAGTCCTGCCCGACGATCGCCGCCGGATGCCCTTCGAGCCGTTAGTAAGGCAACCGCCGAAAGATCGTCTGGTCGCGGCTGGCGCCGACCGAGATGATGTCGCAGGGTGCGCCGATGACCTCGGCGAGGCGCTCGACATAGCTCTGGCAGGCCTCGGGTAGGTCCTCCCACTGCTTGACGTCGGCGATCGAGGTGCCCCACCCCGGCATCTCCTCATAGACGGGCTCGGCATGCTTGAGGTGCGAGATGTTGCTCATCGGGTGACGGTGGAGCTCGCCCTTGTGGAAGTACCCAGTGCAGATCTTCATGGTTTCGTAATCGCTGAGGATGTCGAGCTTGGTCAGCGCTACCGAGTCGACGCCGTTGATCAGGGCCGAGTAGTTGGCAACGACGCCGTCGAACCATCCCACGCGCCGGGCGCGACCGGTGGTGGTGCCGAACTCGGCTCCAAGCTCGCGCAGCCGGTCGCCCTCGACCCCGAGCAACTCCGTCGGCATGGGGCCGTATCCCACCCGCGAGGTGTACGCCTTGAACACCCCGAGCGTCATGTCGACCTCCCGCGGCGGGATACCCGAGCCGGTCAGCGCTCCGCCCGCGGTTGGCGATGACGAGGTGACATACGGGTAGGTGCCGAAGTCGAGGTCCAAGAGCGCGCCCTGGGCGCCCTCAAGGAGGATGTTCTTGTCCTCACGGAGGGCATCCTGGACCATCGGGAAAATGTCCTGGATGTAGGGATTGAGGCGCTCGCCGATGGCGGTGTACTCGTCGAGGATCTCCTTCTCGTCGAACTCGCGGGTGTCGTACAGCTCACGGAGGATCTCGTTCTTGAGCCGCAGCACGAATTTGAGCTTCTTCTCCATGAACCGCGGCTTGGTGAGGTCGCCGATGCGAAAACCGATGCGCCGGATCTTGTCGCTGTAGGCCGGGCCGATGCCCCTGTAGGTCGTGCCCAGGCGATCGTCGCCGCGGGCCTCCTCCTCGAGCCTGTCGAAGACCGGGTGGTAGGGCATGATCATGTGCGCCCGGTCGCTGATGACGAGGTGGTTCGTATCGATCCCCTGGTCGGCCAGGGCATCTATCTCCTGGAGCAGCACCCGGGGGTCGAGCACGGTGCCGTTGCCGATGACGCACAGGCAGTTGGGGGAGAGGATCCCCGACGGGATCAGGTGGAACTTGTGCGTGACCCCATCGTGGACCACGGTGTGGCCGGCATTGTTCCCACCCTGGGAGCGGATGACCATGTCGGTCTTGCCGGCCAGGATGTCGATGACCTTGCCCTTGCCCTCGTCACCCCACTGGCCGCCGACCAGGATCGCCACCGGCATCAGTCCAGGTCCTCGTCGTCGCCGAAAGGCCCTGGCGCCGGCGCCACCATCGGAGGAGCCTGCATCGGCGGCGCCTGGCGGGTGGCGCTGACGAACCGAGTCTGGCTCTCGAGAAAGATAAGCGGCACCTCCCCAATCGGACCGTTGCGGTGCTTGGAGATGATCAGCTCGGCCTTGTTGCGCTTGACCTCGGGGTTGTGTAGTCCCTCTCTATAAAGAAATATGACAACGTCACTATCCTGCTCGAGGCTGCCACTTTCTCTGAGATCTGACAGCTGGGGGCGGTGGTCGCCGCGTTGCTCGGGCGCGCGCGACAGCTGGCTCAGCGCGATCACGGGGATGTCGAGCTCCACCGACAGTCGCTTCAGCGAGCGGGAGATTTCCGAAACCTCCTGGGTGCGGTTCTCGGGGCGACCCGAGCCCGACATCAGCTGTACGTAGTCGATCACGATCAGCCCGATCTTCTTCTGCATCTTTAGCCGGCGAGCCTTGGCGCGCATGTCGAGGACGGTGGCGCCGGGGCGGTCGTCGATGTAGATCTCCCCCTCGGACAGGGAGCCCATGGCGTTGGCGATCTTGGGCCAGTCGGAGTCGGCGATCTTGCCCGTGCGCAGCAGGTAGGAGTCCACCCCGGCCTCGCCCGAGAGCAGCCGCTGGGTCAACTCCCAGCGCGACATTTCCAGGGAGAACACGGCGACCGGCACCTTCTCCTTCAGCGCCGCGTGCTGGGCGATGTTTAGGGCCAGCGATGTCTTTCCCACCGATGGGCGGGAAGCGATGATCGTCAGTGTCCCGGGCTGGAAGCCGGCGGTCTTGGCGTCGAGGTCGACGAAGCCGCTGCGCACGCCCGGCGCCTGGTCGGGGTTTTCGTGCAGCCGCTCGAGGCGGTTCCAGGTCTCGCTAAGGGCCTCGCTGAGACGCACCGCCTGGTGGGTGGTGCGCTCGTCGGCCAGGCGCATGATCTCGCTGCCTGCGGCATCCAGCGCTTCGTCGATGTCAAGCCCGGCGTCTCGCCCGAGGCCTTCGATCATCCGCCCGGCCGCCAGCAGGCCGCGGCGAACGGCGGACTCCTCGACCAGGCGGGCGTAGCTCTCGACGTTGGCGGCGATGCCGCCGCCCGACTCCAGGTTGGCGAGGTAGTCGGTGCCCCCGATTCGCTCCAGCAAGCCCAGCTTGTCGAGCTCGGCGTTGAGGGTGAGGATGTCGACCGGCTCGCCCCGCTTGTGCAGTTCGTAGGCGGCGCGGTAGATGTCGGCGTGCTGGGGCGAATAGAAATACGTCGGGCGGAGGATGTCGGAGACGCGCTCCATCGCCTCCAGGCTGACCATCAGCGCACCCAGGACCGCGACCTCGGCTTCGAGGTTCTGGGGCGGGGTGTTGCCCGACGACACGCCGGCAGGCGCCTGCAGCGTCATCGCCGGAGGGACACGCGCGGAGACACCCCTACCTCCAGAGCGTAATCGGCGCTACTCGGCTTCGACGTTGAGGTTGACGGTGGCGCTGACACCCTGGCCAAGGTCGACCTCGGCCACCCATGAGCCGGCGGCTTTGATCGAATCAGGGAAGGTGATCTTGCGCTTGTCCACGGTGATGCCGTACTGCTCCTGGAGGGCGTCGGCCACGTCCTGGTTGGTGATCGCGCCGAAGAGCTTGCCCTCCTCGCCGGCACGGGCGCTGAGGTTGATGTAGCCGGCGCCCAGCTGCTGGGCCAGGCCTTCGGCATCCTCACGCACCTTGGCTACGCGACGTTCGGCGGCCACCTTGGTCTTCTCGAAGTGCTTGAGCGCGTTCGGGGTGACGTGCGTGGCCAGCCGGCGCGGGAAGAGGTAGTTGCGGGCGAATCCCAGCGCAATCTCCTTGACATCGCCGCTGGCGGCGGTGCCCGGGACATCCTTCAGAAACAGAACCTTCATTGGTCTCCTTTGATTGTCGACACTAGCCGACGTGTCGCCGCTTCTCGATCGCCTGCTGGACTGCTTTGTGCATGTCCCGGTGGAAATAGCTGGTGCCCGCGGCGATGGCGGCCTCGTGCTCGGTGATGAGGTACTCAGGGACGAAGCGCATCGAGGCCCCCACGGCAAGGATCAAGAGCGCCACGGTTTCCATCTCGCCGAGCACGGGGACGATCTCCGGGATGTTGATGAACGGCGACAGGATCGCGCCCACGGACAAGCCAAGGCCGACCTTCCAGGTCCGCGGGGTGCGCGGATCTCGGTAGAGGCAGTACACCAAGCGACCGTACTTCGGCACCGCCTGGACCAACTTGAGCAGGACCACCAGGCTCATCAGGACTCCGTAGAAACAAAAAACCCGTTCACCGAAACCGGTGACGGGGGAGAGATTCCTCGGCGGATTATAGCAACGGCCGGCCTGTGGCCGGACCCCGGCGACGGCCCACAACGCCCCCGACCCACAGGTTCTGTCACAGTCGAAGCCTCAGCTTGACCCTCGTGATCAGCGGTGTTAGCGTCGGAGGGATGTTAGGGACAGACGAGATCACCAGGCAGGCGCTGAGGGACAGCGACTTGGGCGAGGAGTCAGGCAGCCACCAACGGATGGTGGCGGTGCTCGTGGAGAGCCACGACCTCAGGATCGACCCCGATCCCATCCTCACCCAGGCCGAGCGCGACAAGCTGGCCGAGCTCGAGAGCATCCTCTACAAGATCTAGGGCGCCTCGACCTTCCTGCAGTGCCCATGCCCCGTAGAATCAGGCTTCCGC
>DAITAT010000028.1:24791-26726 GCA_036824145.1 Candidatus Dormiibacterota bacterium | reverse complement strand
CTTCTCTGCGCACGCCTTGACCAACCCGACGCGGCGGATCATCCTTCCAGGGTGACCGCCATCGAGAACCGGGTCACCGTTCGCGAGCGAATCGACCCCGGGATCACCGCCTCGCTCTTTTCCAACTACCGTTCCGCCGCGGACGCCGTGATGGAGTTGGTAGACAACGCCCTCGATTCCCGCATCGCGGGCTCGCGACTCACCATCGAGCTGGCCGTGCACCCGACCTGGATCATTGTCCACTGCGGCGGCGGCAGCGGCATGGGTCCCAAGGAACTCGAGAAGAACTACCTCCGATGGGGCGGATCGCCGAAGCGAGGAAGAAACCTTCTCGGGCAGTACGGGCAGGGCGGCAAGGCTGCGATCGGTCATCTCGGTGCGCAGTTCCTCGTTGAGGCCAGCAGGCCTCGCGATGACATTGCCTGGCGCTTCCAAGACGCCGACTATCGTGATCGGTCGCGCCTCAAGACCTACGTGCTTGAGCGGGTCGCGAAGCGAACCGACCGTGCCCACGGCTACGTCCGAATCCGTATCGATGGTGTCGACAAGCGCATCGACCCGCGCCGCATTAGCGCCCGCCTTTCGGATACGTACCGGCCGCTGCTCGAGTCGGAGGCGGTCATCATGACCCTCAATGGCAACCCACTGCAGCCGCTGCCGGTGGCGGCGCTGGAGAGGCGCGGGTTCCGGGTTCGTGCCGCCGGCTCGATCGTGAGTGGCTGGGCGGGTATCGTGGACCCCGGCCAGCGCGCGACGGACTTCGTCCCCGGGATCCGTTGCTACAAGCTCGGGCGTCTCATCACCCAGGGGGAGACGTTCGGCCATCCTTCTGTCGCGCAGGTCCCAGGCATGGCGCAGCTCATCGGCGAGGTCGACATTCCGCGGGTGCCGCTGACGATGAACAAGAGCGACTTCGACCGCGACAGCCCGGAGTGGGTCGCGGTTGAGTCACGCCTGCACGCGGTCCTGCATCCACTTGCGACCCGACTAGCGCGGCGGGGACAGGCGCCGCCGCCACGGTCGGCGCTACGCGCGGCCGAGCAGGCACGCCTGCTTCTAAGCCAGGCCCTCCGATTAGCCGACCGACCCGACCTGTTCCCAGGTGTCTCATCCGGAGGTCGCCTGAAGACTGAGAGAGACACGGTGACTGAGCTACTGCCGTTCGGGACCTTGGCACTGGAGAAGACGGAGGAGGCCCGAGCCCCGTCCAAGCCTCAGATAAAGAATCCAGCGTCCTCTGGGTCGCAACGCCGCGGCTTTGGCGCCATCAAGATCTCCGCCCTGGACCCAGCAGTACGGAGCCACTTGGTGGTAGAGGATGGCACAGCTTATGTCGTCATTAATTCTCAGTACCCGCTCTTCGTCGAACGCGGCGGCGACATCTGGTACCAGCTCGAAACCGCAATACGAGAAATCTGTCGCGCCGTGGAGGGGGTTCAGGTGTCGGAGTACGAGCGGCGAATTAACGAGGTGCTGCTAGCGGCCTTTAGACTCCAGCGGCGCGGCCGCCACAGTGGGCGCGGTGGGCGCGTGCATCGTACCAAGCAACTCAACCTTGTCGGTTAAACCGGTGTCGTAGCGAAGGGCATCCTAACGCGCTCGACGTTGCAGGGCTGCCACAAGGAGCCGCCGTAGTTCGGGGCGCTCGAAGTCCGAGGCGCCCCGGATCCTCACTCGGGCAGCCGGCGCCGGGCGCGCTCCACCGCCCCATCGGCAGCACCGTAGAGGAACGCGCGGAGCTCGCCCTTGTTGGCCGGCACGAGGAGCATCGATTGGAGGTCGGTAGGCAGCAGGTCAGAGCTGTCTGCGAGGTTGCGCAGGCCCGCGATCCATGCCGGCGGGTAGTCGCGCAAACCGTGGTCCTTCTCGAAGAGCAGCGCTTCGATTGCCTCCATGCTGTAGCCCAACTTGGTCACGATGACCCAGAGGTCGAAG
>DAITAT010000028.1:22963-24691 GCA_036824145.1 Candidatus Dormiibacterota bacterium | reverse complement strand
TTCGATTGCCTCCATGCTGTAGCCCAACTTGGTCACGATGACCCAGAGGTCGAAGGCGTCGCGCGGCTCGCGCCGGTCCGCGATGGAATGGGCCTTGCCGGCAGCGATGTCGGCAAGGTCGAAGACGTGGGTCCCCTCCACCTCGCGGATCGGGCCCATGACGGGCGGATCCGCCGCGCCGATGTCCATTCGGACGGTGCCGTTTTCGCGCGTGGCGAGGAGCATCGTGAAGGTTCCGAAGTCGCGCAACACCTCGACCCTCAATCCCGGCAGGGCTTTCGGGAGCTCTGACGCCAGGGCGCGTCCGAACGGGCGCACCAGGTCTGGTGTAGGCGTGAAGAGACCCAGGTCTTCACTCCTTCGCGCGCCGGCATAGAACTCGTGCAGCGCGGTACCCGCCGACAACCCGAAGGATTTCGCGAGGTCCACGCGCGCAAACGCGGCGGCGAGCACCTCGCGCTGCAGCTGAGTGAGGATACCGGTGCTAGCGGGGAGCATCGGGACTCACCAGCAGCTCTGTCCAGGCCGCTTTGTGACGGACCCTGATGCGACCGAGGTCGCGACGGATCGCTGTCGGGGAGGTTAGCCGCCAGAGGTCGGGCCAGCGCGCATGATCCAGGACGCGCGCGACTGCCCACCCTCGTCGCTCGGCGTCGTCGCCGCGGAGGATATCGCGGAACTCGCGCCAAGACATGTCGCGATCCCACAGGAAATAGGGACGCGAATCCCACTCTTCAGGGGCCGTTGGGAACTGGACGGTCATGGGTGACGGGCCAAGGCGGCGGTGCTCGCCGATGGCGCGGTAGACGCGGTTTCGACCCTCCCGCCGCGAGCGCGCCTTACCGTCTCGCTCCAGGTCCCGAAGGACGGCGCCCGTCCCCGAGGGTGACGCGCCGAGACGCCGCGCGGCCTCGCGAACGTGCAGCTCGGATCGTGGGTCAGCCTGGAGGAGTTGGAGCGCCTTCCCGCTCAGCTCTGGCTTGCGCTTGCCGCCATTCTCGCACATATGTGCGAGAAATCAGTTGGTTCTTCGGACTTCCTGAGCTCTTCTCTGCGCTCGCAATAGCCCCAGCGGGAAACCGGCCTCGTGGTAAGATCGCAACTCCAATCGAATAGAGCGACGACGGGGAGTAGTAGAGGCTCTGGAAGGCTAAAGCGAGCCGGGTTTGGTGCAAGCCGGCAGCCAGCAAGGATCTCGAACTCGCCCCCGAGCAGCCGATCGAAAGCCCCTTGGGCAAGTAGCAGCGGCCGGAGTGGTCCTCGATACTGGACCTAAGAGTGGTTAGCTCTGAGCTAGCAATGCGGGTGGTACCGCGGGATTTCCATGAAGTCTCGTCCCAGGTTTTTTGGGGACGGGGCTTTTTTGTTACCCGCAGGTCCCCACCCCCCGAACCAGAGGAGGCGCCAGATGACTGAGAAGAAAAAGGAGAAGCTCAAGCTCCAGGCTCGAATGTTCGACTTGGGCCATGCGCCCAAGGAGCGAGTGGCCAATCGCGTCTTCGAAAAGGTGAACCGGGACGGCAAGACGCCCACCGACGAGCGCCTGCACGAGATCCTGGCCGACGAGCACACGCAAGAAGACATCCAGGAGATCTACGGCTAAACGGCCAGGTAACCGAGATGGCCACTGAGATCACCACCAGCACGCCCTCGAGCAACGGAGCCAGCACAGGAGGTAGCGATATGTCGACGCCCAGGATTCTCACCGGCGCCGAGATCGTACTCGAG
>DAITAT010000028.1:9163-22863 GCA_036824145.1 Candidatus Dormiibacterota bacterium | reverse complement strand
AGGTAGCGATATGTCGACGCCCAGGATTCTCACCGGCGCCGAGATCGTACTCGAGTGCCTGCTCCGTGAAGACGTGGACACGATCTTCGGCTACCCCGGCGGCGCCAACCTGCCCCTGTACCAGCAGCTGCCCAAATACGCCGACCGTATCCAGCACGTCCTGGTGCGCCACGAGCAGGGCGGCGCCCACGCCGCCGACGGGTACGCTCGCAGCAAGCGCGGGACTGTGGGCGTGGTCTGGGCCACCAGCGGTCCCGGGGCTCTCAACCTGGTCACCGGGCTCTGCACCGCCTTCCTGGACTCCGTCCCGGTGGTGGCCATCACCGGCCAGGTGCCGACCTCGGCGGTGGGTACCGACGCCTTCCAGGAATCGGACGTCATCGGCACCACCATGTCGGTGGTCAAGCACAGCTACCTGGTCACCGACATCCACGACCTCGCCCAGACCATCAAGGAGGCCTTCTACATCGCGCGCACCGGGCGTCCCGGCCCGGTCCTGATCGACCTGCCCAAGGACGTCCAGCAGGCCTCGATCGAGTTCGTCTACCCCGAGGAGCCGGTGCGACTGCGCTCCTACAACCCCACCTACAAGGGCAACCCGGTGCAGCTCAAAAAGGTGGCGGAGTTGATCAAGGGGGCCAAGCGTCCGATGATCCTGTGCGGCCGTGGCGTCCTGATCTCGGGCGCCGAGGAGAAGCTGATCGAGCTCTCCCACAAGGCCAACATCCCCGTCGGCTGGACCCTTCTGGGCACCGGCGCCTACCCGGTCCGCGACCCGCTGGCGCTGCAGATGGTTGGCTTCATGGGCGCCGGCTACACCAACAAGGCCGTCAACGGCTCGGACCTGCTGATCATGATCGGGATGCGCTGCGACGACCGCGTCACCACCAAGATCGAGAGTTTCGCGCCCAATGTCGAGAACATCGTCCACATCGACATCGACCCGGCGGAGATCGGCAAGAACCTCAAGCCCCAGGTGCCGATCGTGGGCGACGCCAAGTCGGTCCTGACCGACCTGATCCCGCTGCTGGAACCGAAGTGGGAGCAGGAGTGGCTGACCCAGATCGAGCAGTGGAAGGAGGAGCACCCCGTCCGCTTTGTCAACAACACTGGCCTGCTGCAGCCGCAGGAAGTCCTGATCGAGATGTACAAGCGCTGTGAGTCGGAGGCGATCGTGGTCGCCGACGTCGGCCAGAACCAGATCTGGGCGGCGCTCTGGTTCGACTACGACAAGCCGGGGCTGTTCCTCAACTCCGGCGGCACCGGCTGCATGGGCTTCGCCTTCCCGGCGGCGATGGGCGCCAAGTTCGCCAACCCCGACAAGACGGTCTTCTGCGTCACCGGCGAGGGCGGATTCGTGATGAACCAGCAGGAGCTGGCCACGGTGGCCGAGCACAACGTCGAGATCAAGATCCTGATCCTGAACAACTACTCACTGGGTATGGTCCGCCAGTTCCAGGACGATTTCTATGGCGGCATCCGTTCCCAGATCGACCTCAGCCAGGGACCTGACTTCGTCAAGCTGGCCGACGCCTACGGCATCAAGGCGATGCGCACTGACAAGGCCAAGGACGTGGCTGGGATGCTCGACGAGGCCCTCGCCCACAAGGGCCCGGTGCTGATGGAGTACGTCATCGACCCCGACGCCAACGTCTATCCGATCGTGCCCCTCGGCAAGGGGCTGCTCGAGTTCGTGGAGGCCCAGTAATGTCGCAGGCGCGGCTGCTGTCGGTGCTGGTGGAGAACCAGCCTGGGGTCCTCCAGCGGGTGGCCTCGATGATCCGACGGCGCGGCTTCAACATCGACTCGCTTTCGGTCGGCCCCACTGTCGATCCGTCGGCGAGCCGGATGACGATCACCGTCCACGTCGGCAAGGCGGCGGCCGAGCAGGCCATGAAGCAGCTCTACAAGCTGGTCGACGTGATCAAGATCGACGACATCACCAACGAGCGGGTGGTCGCCCACGAAATGCTCTTGATCAAGATCAATTCGCCGGCCCGCTCACGGCGAGACGTCCTCGACATCGTCGACATCTTCCGCGGCCGGGTTGTCGACGTGGCCACCGGCACCATCATCGTCGAGGTCACCGGCAGCGCTGAAAAGATCGAGAACTTCCTGGAGCTGGTCCAGCCCTTTGGCATCAAGGAGGTGGCGCGCAGCGGCGCCGTCGCCATGGTGCGAGGCAACCAGGCCCGCCTGAAGGTGGTCGATCACAGCGACCGCGAAGGGGCCGCCGCCCATGGTGTGGGCACCATCGCCCCCGGCAAGAAGCTCCGCCCCACCGGGACCGCGGGCGACACCACCGGCGCGATCTGAGAGGAGGAACCTGATGACGGCAAAGATGTACTACGACACCGACGCAAACCCCGAGTCCCTGGCCGGGCAGCGGATCGCGATCCTGGGCTTCGGTTCGCAGGGCCATGCCCACGCGCTCAACCTCAAAGAGTCAGGACATGACGTGGTCGTGGGCCTTCAGCCGAGCAGCAAGAGCCGCGCCCCCGCCGCCGATGCAGGCCTCACGGTGATCACACCCGAAGGGGCCGTCAAGGGCGCCGACGTCGTCATGGTGCTGGTGCCGGACACGTCGCAGGCCGACCTCTACGAGAAGGAGATCGCCCCCAACCTCAAGGACGGCGCGATGCTGATGTTCGCCCACGGCTTCAACATCCATTTCAACCAGATCGCGCCGCCGGCAAGTGTGGACGTCAGCATGGTCGCGCCCAAGGGCCCCGGCCACCTGGTCCGCAGCACCTATGTCAGCGGCCAGGGGGTTCCCTGTCTCTTCGCGGTCCACCAGGACGCCACCGGCAACGCCCGAGCCCGCACCCTTGCATACGCCCGCGGTATCGGCGGGACCAGGGCCGGGGTGCTCGAGACCACCTTCAAGGAAGAGACCGAGACCGACCTCTTCGGCGAGCAGGCCGTCCTCTGCGGCGGGGTCACGTCGATGGTGAAGACCGGATTTGAGACCCTGGTCGAGGCCGGCTACCAGCCCGAGCTGGCCTACTTCGAGGTGATGCACGAGCTCAAGCTGATCGTCGACCTGATGTACCAGGGCGGCATGAACTACATGCGCTACTCGGTCAGCGACACCGCCGAGTTCGGCGACTACGTCAGCGGCCCGCGGATCATCAACGAGCAGGTGCGCGAGACCATGCGCCAGGTCCTCCGCGAGATCCAGGACGGCACCTTCGCCAAGAACTGGATCGCCGAGAATGCCAACGGCCGCCCCAATTTCCTCGAGTTCAAGCAGGCCGGCCAGCATCACCAGATCGAAGAAGTGGGCAAAGAGCTGCGCTCCAAGATGAGCTGGCTGGGGGCCAAGGAAGCCCCCGATGTAGAGCGGGCCAAGGAACCGGCATGAGTGGCGTACAGGACGGAAGTGACCCTGCAGTAGGCCCGGAGTCCCTGGGGGACGCCCTCCACGACGGACGCACCGATGAGGGCGCGCCCCAAGACCAGCTGATCATCTTCGACACCACCCTGCGCGACGGCGAGCAGTCGCCGGGGGCGGCCATGAACATCGACCAGAAGCTGCAGGTCGCTCAGCAGCTGGAGCGACTCGGCGTCGACGTCATCGAGGCCGGCTTCCCCAACTCCTCGCCGGGTGACTTCTCCGCGGTCAGCGCTATCGCCGAGACCATCGAGAACGCCACCGTCGCCGGCCTGGCCCGGATCTGGCCCGAGGAGGACATCCTCAAGGCCGCCGACGCGCTCACCGGCGCCAAGAAGCCGCGCATCCACACCTTCGTAGGCACCAGCCCGCTGCATCGCGACATGGTCAGCTGGGCCAAGACTCCCCAGGAGATCCTCGACCGCGCCGTCGAGGCCGTCAAGACGGCCAAGTCGTTCGTCGAGGATGTCGAGTTCTCGCCGATGGACGCCAGCCGCACCGAGAAGGAATACCTGGTCGACATCATTGCCGCCACCATCGAGGCCGGTGCCACCACCATCAACGTGCCCGACACGGTGGGCTACGCCACCCCGGCTGAGTGGGAGGCGCTGATGGGCTACCTCTACCAGAAGGTTCCGGCGCTCTCCAACGTGGTCCTCTCGGTGCACTGCCACGACGACCTCGGGATGTCGGTCGCCAACTCGCTCTCGGCGGTGCTCGCAGGGGCGCGCCAGATCGAAGGCTGCATCAACGGCATCGGCGAGCGGGCCGGCAATGCGTCAGTCGAGGAGGTGGCGACCGCGGTGCGCCTGCGTCCGGACATCTATGGCGTCTGGACCAGGATCGACCACAGCCAGATCTACCGCACCAGCCGGCTGGTCAGCCAGCTCACCGGCATGATGGTCCAGCCCAACAAGGCGGTCGTCGGCGCCAATGCCTTCGCCCACGCCTCCGGCATCCACCAGGACGGCGTGCTCAAGAACACCCAGACCTTCGAGATCATCAACGCCGCCGACGTGGGCACCGAGAACAAGCTGGTGCTGGGCAAGCTCTCCGGCCGCCATGCCTTCCGGGTGCGGCTCGAGGAGATGGGCTATCAGCTCGGCGATGAGGAGTTCAAGAGCGCTTTCCGGCGCTTCAAGTCGCTGGCCGACAAGAAGAAGGAAGTCACCGACCGCGACCTTGAGTCGATCGTCGCCGACGAGGCGCGGATGGCCGCGGAGACCTTCAAGCTCGAACACCTCGAGGTCAGTTCGGGCACCAGCCTCAAGCCCACCGCGACGGTACGGATCACCTTCGAGGATGGCGGCAGCAAGGAGGCCACATCGCTGGGCGACGGCCCCGTCGACGCGACCTATCGCGCCATCAACGAGGTCGTGCAGCTGCCCAATGAGCTGAAGGAGTTCCGGGTCCAGGAGGTCACCGCGGGCATCGACGCAGTCGGCGAGGTCAACGTCCGGGTCCGCCGCGGTTCGCAGGTCGCCTCCGGCCACGGCGCCGACACCGACATCCTGGTCGCCGCGGCGCGGGCTTACCTCAACGCCCTCAACCAGCTGGTGGGGATGGACGCGGAGCCTCGGATCAAGCCCGAGGATTCGGCCGCGGCGCGGCCCGCGGCGGCGGCCGGCACTCCCTAGCACTTCGTAGACTCAAGCGTGGCCTCTGCGCGAACGCTCTTCGAGAAGATCTGGGACGCCCACCTGGTGCACGCCCCCGAGGGCCAGCCCGCGCTGGTCTATGTCGACCTACACCTGGTCCACGAAGTGACCTCGCCGCAGGCCTTCGAGGGCTTGCGCCTGGCCGGTCGGAAGGCTCGCCGCCCTCAGCAGGCGGTGGCCACCATGGACCACAACGTCCCCACAATTAACCAGAGCGCCCCGATCGCAGACGAGATCAGTCGCAAGCAGGTGGAGACGCTGCGGCAGAACTGCGACGACTTTGGCGTGACCTGCTTCGGCCTCGGCCATCGTTACCAGGGCATCGTCCACATCATTGGCCCCGAGCTGGGCCTCACCGTCCCCGGCACGGTGATCGCCTGTGGTGACAGCCACACCAGTACCCACGGCGCTTTCGGGGCCTTCGCGCTCGGTATCGGCACCTCGGAGGTCGAGCACGTGCTGGCGACCCAATGCCTGCGCCTCAACCGTCCCAGGACGATGGAGGTGCGGGTCGACGGCGAGCTGCCGGTGGGCGTCACCGCCAAGGACGTTGCCCTCGGGATCCTCAACCGCATCGGCGTTGATGGCGGCAACGGCCACGTGTTGGAGTACACCGGGTCGACCTTCCGCGCGATGTCGATGGAGCAGCGTATGAGCGTTTGCAACATGACGATCGAGGGTGGCGGGCGCGCCGGCATGGTGGCGCCGGACGAGACCACCTTCGCGTATCTGCAGGGGCGGCCATACGCGCCCGCGGGCAATGACTGGGAGGAGGCCGTCGCCCACTGGCGCACGCTCCAGACCGACGAGGGCGCCACCTACGACAAGAGCATCCACATCAACGCTGCCGAGCTGGTGCCGTACGTGACCTGGGGGACCAACCCGGCGCAGTCGGTGCCGGTGACCGACGCGGTGCCGAGCCCCGACGACTTTGCCGACGGCGCCGAGCGCGAGTCGGCAACGCGGGCGCTGGAGTACATGGCGCTGACCGCCGGCACCCGGATCGAGGACATCGCCATCGACCGCGTCTTTATCGGCTCCTGCACCAACTCGCGGATTGAGGACCTCCGTGCTGCGGCAGCCGTTGTCGAAGGCCACCGGGTGGCGGCGACAGTGCAGGCGATGGTGGTGCCGGGGTCAGCGCAGGTCAAGGCGCAGGCCGAGGCCGAGGGCCTGGATCGCGTCTTCAAGGACGCCGGCCTGGACTGGCGCGAGGCCGGCTGCTCGATGTGCCTGGGCATGAACCCCGACATCCTGCTGCCGGGAGAGCGCTGCGCCTCGACCAGCAACCGCAACTTCGAGGGCCGGCAGGGCCGGGGAGGGCGGACCCACCTGGTCAGCCCGGCGATGGCCGCCGCCGCCGCCATCGAGGGCCACTTCATCGACGTGCGCACGCTTCCCGTGCTGGCCGGGGCCGGGCGATGAAGCCGTTCGTCAAGGAGACCGGGATCGCGGTGCCACTGAACCGAGCCAACGTCGACACCGACCAGATCATCCCCAAGCAGTTCCTCAAGCGCATCGAGCGCACCGGCTACGGTCCCTTCCTGTTCCTCGACTGGCGGTACAACCAGGACGGCACCGAAAAGCCCGACTTCATCCTCAACCGCGAGCCCTACCGGGGTGGTCGGGTCCTCATCGGCGGCCGCAACTTTGGCGGCGGCTCCAGCCGCGAGCACGCCGTCTGGGCGCTCGACAACTTCGGCTTCCGCGCCGTCATCGCCCCGTCGTTCGCCGACATCTTCCAGAGCAACTCGGGCAAGGAAGGCCTCCTCACCGTCGAGCTCCCCGAGGCGGCCGTCAATTCGCTGGCATCGCGCGCCGAGGGGGAACCGGGGATCGAGGTCACCGTCGACCTTAAGAGCCAGACCGTGACCATGGCCGACCTGAGCTACAGCTTCGAGATCGATGCCTTCCTCAAGACCTGCCTGATGGACGGACTCGACGATATCGGTCTCAGCCTGGAGAATGAGCCGGCGATCACCGCTTTCGAGGCCGCCCGTCCCAGCTGGATGCCGGACACCCGTCGCCACGCGGCGCCCGTTTAGGATGCCGCGGGTAGTCGTACTCCCCGGCGACGGGATCGGCCCCGAGGTCACCTGCGAGGCGGCGGGGGTGCTGGAGAAGGCCTGCGCCGCGGCGGGCGTCGAGCTGACTGTCGACGAGCGTCGGATGGGCGGCGCCGCCATCGACGCCGATGGCACACCGCTGTCCGAGGCGACCCTGGAGGCCTGCAAGTCGGCCGACGCGGTCCTGCTGGGGGCAGTGGGCGGCCCGAAGTGGGACCACTTGACCGGGGACATGCGCTGCGAGTCCGGGCTGCTCCGCCTCCGCAAGGGCATGGGCGTCTTCGCCAATCTCCGCCCCGTGAAGGTGCATCCATCGCTGGCCGCGCGGTCTACCCTCCGCGAGGAGGTGGTCGAGGGAGTCGACCTGGTCGTGGTCCGCGAGCTCACCGGCGGCATCTACTTCGGCCAGCCCCGCGGCCGCAGCGGCAGCGGCGAAAGCGAGACCGCCACCGACACGATGGTCTACAGCCGGGCCGAGATCGCCAGGGTGGCGCGGGCGGCCTTCGAGCTGGCGCGCGGGCGCCGGAACCTGGTGACCTCGGTCGACAAGGCCAATATCCTGACCAGCTCGCAGCTCTGGCGTCAAGTCGTCACCGAGGTGGGGGCGGAGTATCCCGACGTGACCCTGGAGCACCAGTTGGTCGACGCCTGCGCCATGCGCCTGATCCGTGCGCCCAAAGAGTTCGACGTTGTCGTCACCGAGAACCTCTTCGGTGACATCCTCACCGACGAGGCCAGCATGCTCAGTGGCTCGCTGGGGATGCTGCCGTCGGCGAGCCTCGGGGAGGCGGGGACTCCGGGTCTCTACGAGCCTATTCACGGTAGCGCTCCCGACATCGCCGACAAGGGGCTGGCCAACCCACTGGGCGCAATCGCCAGCGTCGCCATGATGTTTCGGCTCTCGCTCGGCCACGAGGCGGCGGCCGCTGCCGTCGATGCCGCCGTCGATGCTGTTGTCCGCGCCGGCACCTTGACAGCGGACCTGGGCGGTTCGGCCTCCACCGCCGAGGTCGGTGCCGCCGTCGTCGCCGCGCTGCAGGTCGGCGCCGGGGCGGCCACGCGATGAGCACCCGGCAGGGCCCCAAGCCGGAGCTCTACGACACCACCCTCCGGGACGGCGCACAGGGCTCGGGCATCTCCTTCAGCGTCTCCGACAAGCTCAAGATCACAACCAAGCTGGATGAGCTGGGGATGACCTACATCGAGGGAGGCTGGCCCGGCTCCAACCCCAAGGATTCCGAGTACTTCCACGAGATGCAGTCGGTGAAGCTGGAGCACGCCGCGCTGGCCGCATTCGGCGCCACCCGCAGGCCGGGCGTCAAGGCCCGCCAGGACGCCGGTCTGCGTCAGCTGCTCGATGCCCGAACGCCTGTCGTCACCCTGGTCGGCAAGTCCTGGGACCGGCAGGTGGCGGACGTCCTCCGGACGACCAGGGAAGAGAACCTGAAGATGATCAAGGAGTCGATCGAGCTGCTGGTCAAGTCGGGGCGGGTGGCGATGTTCGACGCCGAGCATTTCTTCGACGGCTACGAGTCCAACAGCGAGTACGCGATTCGCTGCGTCGACGCGGCGCTGGCGGGTGGCGCGACCCGCGTCATCCTCTGCGACACCAACGGCGGCACCCTGCCCCACCGGCTGGCGGAAATCGTCAGCGACCTGGTCTCCCGGGCCGGCGCTGTCGTCGGCATCCACTGCCATGACGACGCCGGGGTGGCGGTGGCCAACTCCCTGGAGGCGGTGCGCTGCGGCGTGGTCCAGGTGCAGGGTTGCATGAACGGCTACGGCGAGCGATCGGGCAACGCTGACATGACCACCGTCATCCCCAACCTGCAGCTGAAGATGGGCCATTCCGTGCTGCCGGTGGCCAAGCTGCGCAGCCTGGTGGAGGCGTCGCAGTACGTCGGCGAGCTGGCCAACATCGCGCCCAACCCGGCCAAGCCCTATGTCGGCGACGGCGCCTTCACCCACAAGGGCGGCCAGCACGTCGACGCCATCATGAAGGCCAAGTACACCTACCAGCACATCGACCCTGCCCGGGTCGGCAACCGCAGCCGCATCATCGTCAGCGACCAGGCCGGCCGTGGCAACGTGCTGTTAAAAGCCCGGGAGTTCGGCATCGACCTGAAGGGCGACAAGGTCCTGGCTCGGAGGCTCGCCGACGAGGTCAAGCGCTTGGAGCACAGGGGCTACTCCTTCGAGGGCGCCGAGGCCTCCTTCGAGATGGTGATCCACCGCGCCCGCGGCCACAAGCCCAGCTTCGAGCTGGTCGACTTCATCGCCCTGGTGGAGCAGCGCGAGGGCAACGCGATGGTCAGCGAGGCCACCGTCAAGGTCAGGGTCGGCGACAAGGTGGTCCACACCGCCGCCGAGGGCAACGGCCCCGTCAACGCTCTCGACGCGGCCCTGCGCAAGGCCCTGCTGCCGTCGTTTCCCCAGATCGACGAGATGCGTCTCTACGACTACAAGGTGCGCGTCCTCGACGAGTCCGAGGGCACCGCCGCCGGGGTCCGGGTACTGATCGAGTCCGGCGACCACCATCAGCGCTGGAGCACCGTGGGCTGCTCCACCAACGTTATCGAGGCCAGCTGGCTGGCGCTTTCTGACGCCTTTGAGTACGGCCTGCTTCGCGCCCAGAACGCCGCCGCTCGGCGCAAGCCCAAAGCTTCGCGGCGCTGACCCGCCGCCGAATATTGGCGAGGCTAAGCTAGCCAGGTGAGCACCTCCGTGGGACGCCGAGGTATGGTCTGCTCGCCCAACCACCTGGCCAGCGGGGCCGGCCTGGAGGTGCTGAAGGCGGGTGGCAACGCCGTCGACGCCTGCGTCGCCGTCAACGCCGTCCTCCAGGTGGTGTACCCGCCGACGTGCCACCTCGGTGGCGACGGCTTCTGGATGGTATGGCTTGCCGGCGAGCAAGAACTGCTGGGTTTGAACGGCAGCGGTCCGGCGGCGGCGGCCGCCTCAGCCGAGGCGCTGCTGGCCGCAGGCCATTCGACAATGCCCCAGCGCGGGCCGCACTCGGTAACCGTCCCGGGTTGCGTCGATGCCTGGAGCGAGGTCCTCGCCCGCTGCGGAACGTTGGGGCTGGATCGCCTGCTGGCTCCGGCTGAGCGGTTTGCCCGCGAAGGCTTTCCGCTCAGCCACAAGGCAGCGCTCTGGATTGGCTTGTTCCCCTCGCTGACACCGGTCGACGAGTTCTGGCGCAACACCTACTGGCCGCAGGGCCGCGCCCCGGGGGCGGGAGAGAACTTCCGCCAGCCGGACCTCGCCTCTACCTACCGTAGGTTGATGGAAGGTGGCCGCGACGCTTTCTATGGCGGCGAGCTGGCGGAGCGAATCTGCGCCCGCGTGAATGAGCTTGGGGGGCCGCTCGCCCTGGGGGATCTCCGCGGGTATCGCTCGGAGTGGGTGGAGCCGGTCCTTTCGACATACCGCGACCGGACCGTCGCCCAGATGCCGCCCAACAGCCAGGGCACCACCCTGCAGCTCATCCTCAACCTGCTGGAGCTCGAGGGCGAGTTGCCCGCACGCGGCGTCGAGCGCCACGAACTGATGCTCAGGGCCAGCGCCGCCGCCTTCGGCGAACGCGACAGAACGGTGACCTGCCCCAACTGGATGGAAGCGCCGCTCGACGCCCTGGCGGACGGCGGCACCGCCGTTCGAGTGCGCCCGGCGATGGCGCGCGCCAGGGTGGGGGTGCCCGCCGATGGCGACACCGCCTATTTCTGCGCTGTCGACGAAGCGGGCAACTGCTGCTCGGCGATCCAGAGCCTCTATTTCGGCTTCGGTTCCGGCATCGTCGTCCCCGACACCGGGATCTTGCTGCAGGCACGCGGCGCGTTCTTCAGCCTGCAGCCCGGCCACATCAATCGGCTCGAGGGCTGCAAACGCACCCTCCATACCCTGATGCCCGGGATGGTCCTCAAGGACGGATCCCCGTGGCTGGTGCACGGCTGCATGGGCGGCAACCCCCAGGCCCAGATCAACGCCCAGCTGCTGACCAGCGTGATCGACGACGGCTTCGACGTCTCCGCCGCCGTCAGCGCTCCCCGCTGGACGCTGGGGCCGACTGCGCCCGCTGACCCGGCCAACACCGTCAACCTGGAGCCCGGCCTGGACGACGAGGTCGAGCAGCTCACGCGCCTGGGCTGGGCTGCCCGGCTGGTGGAGCACCGCGACGCCTTCGGCCACGCGCACATGATCGAGATCAACGATGGCGAGGTCCGCGGCGCCGCCGATCCCCGGGCGGAGTCGCTGGCTGCGGCCTGGTGAGGCGCTCCGGCGCCGGTCGATAGACTACCGGCATGCTGGAGCTTCGCCCCTCCAAGATCGTGGCCGTGGGCCTTAACTACCTCGCCCACGCCCGGGAGCTGGGCCATGAGGTCCCCACCGAACCTCTGATCTTCCTGAAGCCAACTTCGGCGATCGTGGGAGACCAGGACGACGTCGTCTACCCGAAGGCCAGCCTGCGGGTCGACCACGAGGCGGAGCTGGCGGTTGTCATCGGCCGGCGATGCAAGGACGTCAACGAAGGCGACGCCTTCGACTATGTGCGCGGCTACACCTGCGCCAACGACGTCACCGCCCGCGACCTCCAGGAGAGCGACGACCAGTGGACCCGCGCCAAGGGCTTCGACACCTTCTGCCCGCTCGGCCCGCAGGTGGTCGAGAACCTGGACCCGTCCTCGCTGCGGGTCGTAGCGCGCGTCAACGGCGAAGTCCGCCAGGAGGGCCACACCAGCGACATGCTCTTCGGGGTGCCCGGCCTGGTCGCCTTCATCAGCGGGGTCATGACTCTCGAGCCTGGCGACGTCATCCTCACCGGCACCCCGCCAGGGGTGGGGCCGGTGCAGCGGGGCGACCTCATGGAGGTCGAAATCGAGGGCATCGGCGTGCTGCGGAACCGGGTGGTCTGATGGCGTCCTGGCGCAGCGAGGAGGTGCTGGTGGTTCCCAGGGCGGAGATCTTCCCGGATGGGGCGTGGCATGGCTTCATCCATGAGGACCCCGAGCGCTACCTCAGCATCATCGCCGCGAGGCGCCAGTTCCGGCCCCGCGGCGAGGTCGAGGAGGACCCCGACTACCAGCAGATCATCCCCTACCTCGTCTTCCGCCACGGCGACCGCTACCTGCTGACGCGGCGCCTGAAGCAGAGCTCCGAAAAGCGCCTGCGACATCTCTACTCGCTGGGCGTTGGGGGGCACATCAACCGCGTCGACGTCGCCGACGAAGCCGCCGACCCGGTGGAGGAGGGGTTGCGCCGCGAGTTCGAGGAGGAGGTGGTGTACGAGGGGGGCTGGTCGCACCGGCTGATAGGGCTGATCAACGACGACTCCAACGAGGTCAGCCGGGTTCACCTGGCACTGGTCTTTGAGGTCACCGGCGACCGCGCCGAAATCAGCATCCGGGAGACCGGCAAATTGGAGGGTGAGCTCTTGCGCCTTGAGGAGATGAAGATCTACTACCTCGACATGGAGTCATGGAGTCAGCTCATCTATGACCACCTGCTCGACCGCGAGCGCGAGCGCGCGACGAGCGCCGGGGTGGTGGCCGCGGCGAGGGAGCCGGCATGAGCGAGGTGGCGCCGAGCTGGCTGCCGGGCGGCGTCCACGACCGCGAGGTGGCGTGGAGGCTTCTCTTCGATCACAACGAGTCCGAGAGCCTGCGCAAGCATGGGCTCGCGGTGGAGGCGGCGATGCGAGGCCACGCCAGGCGCTACGGCGAGGACGAGGAGCTCTGGGGCATCGTCGGCCTGATCCATGATTTTGACTACGAGAAACACCCCGACCCGCTGGACCACGGGCTGGCCGGAGGCCGGATCCTTCGTGAGGCGGGCTGGCCTGACGTCATCAGCCACGCCGTGGAGAGCCACAATGACCACATCGGTGTGCTGCGTGAGAACCTCATGGAGCACGCCCTGTTCTCCTCCGATGAGCTCTGTGGCTTCGTGGTCGCGGTGGCGCTGGTCAAGGGACGGGACCTGACCCTGGTTGAGCCTCGCTCGGTCTTCAAGAAGATGAAGGACAAGGGCTTCGCCCGCGGCGTCTCCCGGGAGGACATCGAGAAGGGATGGCGCGAACTGGGCGTCGATCCTGAGGAGCACATCAACTTCGTGGTTGAGTCGCTCAAGGGCGTTGCCACGGAGCTGGGCCTGACCCATTCCGGCTGAGGCCCGGCGCTAGAACAGGCCCCGGTCGAGGCCTCCGTCCACCGCCAGGGTGACGCCGGTGATGAAGCTGGCCGCGTCGCTGGCCAGGAAGACGGCGGCGGAGGCGATCTCCTGGGGGGCTCCGTAGCGCTTCAGCGGGACCTCGGCAGCCAGCCGCTGCACCACCTGCTCGCCGGTCTCCTCGGGCTTGGCCCAGATCGTCTCTGCCAGGTTGCGGATGCGGTCGGTGAGGATGTGCTCGGTGGCGATGTTGTTCACACGCACCTCAGGCGCCGCCTCTCGAGAGAGGGTCTTGGCCATGCCGACGAGGGCCGGACGGAGGGCATTTGACAGCATCAGTCCGTCGATGGGCTGCTTGGCCGTCAGCGAGGCGAGGTTGACGATGGCGCCGCCGCCGTCGGCTTTGAGCGCCGGCAG
>DAITAT010000028.1:0-9063 GCA_036824145.1 Candidatus Dormiibacterota bacterium | reverse complement strand
TCAGCGAGGCGAGGTTGACGATGGCGCCGCCGCCGTCGGCTTTGAGCGCCGGCAGGGCCCCCTTGCAGAGCCGGACGGCGCTCATCAGGATGGTGTCGAAGGCGTGGCGCCACTGGGCCTCGTCGAGACTTTCCAGCGATCCCGGCGGGGGCCCCACGGTGTTGTTCACGAGGACGTCCAGCCCGCCCAGGTTGTGCAGCGCCCAATCGAGGAGCTCAGCGCACTCGTCAGCCTCGCCGATATCGGCGGCCATCGCGATGACCTCGCCTCGCCCGCTCATCTCCTGGGCTGCGCCCTGGATGCGCTCCTCGCTGCTCGAGGAAATCGCCACCCGGCAGCCCTCGTCGAGGAAGGCCTCAGCGACAGCTCGGCCAAGACCCCTGCTGGCGGCTGTCACCAGGACGCGCTTGCCCTTGAGCCCCAATTCCATCGCCTGATCTTAGACCGGCGCGCTCCCGAGTTCGCGGCCTGCTGGCGGTTGGCCGATAGACTTTCGCATGTCCGCCGTCAAATCCCTTATCTGCAGGGAGTGCCAGAGCGAGTACGAGCCGCAGGCCACGCACGTCTGCGACCTCTGCTTCGGCCCGCTTGAGGTGAAGTACGACTACGGTGAGCTGGCTCGCACGGTCTCGCGGGAATCGATCGAAGCCGGGCCCAAGTCGCTCTGGCGCTATCGGGACCTGCTGCCGCTCAACGATGGCGCCGAGCCGGTGACGTTGGGGGAGGGGATGACGCCGCTGGTCCACGCCCAACGCCTGGGCGCGGAGTTGGGGCTGAGCAACCTCTATCTCAAGAACGAGACCATGAATCCCACCAACTCCTTCAAGGACCGCGTCGTCAGCGTCGCCGTGTCGTGGGCCCGAGCCAACGGCTTCGACACCATGGCCTGCGCCTCCACCGGGAACCTGGCCAACTCAGTGGCCGCTTACAGCGCACGCGCCGGGATGCGATGTTTCGTCTTCATCCCAGCCGACCTGGAGGCCACCAAGGTTCTGACCACCTCGGTGTTCGCCCCCAACCTGGTGGCCGTCGAAGGCAACTACGACGAGGTGAACCGCCTCTGCTCGGAGCTGGCCGACTCCTACCACTGGGCCTTCGCCAACATCAACGTCCGGCCGTTCTACGCCGAGGGCAGCAAGACGCTGACATACGAAACCGCCGAGCAGCTGGGCTGGAAGCTTCCCGACGAGATCATTATCCCGATCGCCTCGGGCTGCCAGTTCGTCAAGCACAACAAGGCGGTCCAGGAGCTTATCGAGCTGGAGCTTGTCGATCCCGGGCCCTATCCCAGGCTGACCGGGGCCCAGGCGCTGAACTGCTCGCCGGTGGCCACGGCCTTCAAGAGCGGCACCTCGGTGCAGCCGGTCAAGCCCAATACCATCGCCAAGTCGCTGGCGATCGGCAACCCCAGCGATGGCAAGTACGTCATCAACATTGCCAACGGCACTGGCGGCGTGGTGGAGACGGCGACCGAGGAGGAGATCGTGGAGTCGATCGAGCTGCTCGCCGCCACCGAGGGAATCTTCGCGGAGACCGCCGGCGGGGTCACCGTGGGGGTCCTGCGGAAGCTGGCCAGGGCGGGACGCTGGAAGGGCGACGAGACGGTGGTCGCCTACATCACCGGCCACGGTTTCAAAACCGTGCAGGTGATCCCCGACCTGGATCGCTACCAGCGCACCATCAAGCCGTCGGTGCGCTCATTCGAAGAGACCTTCCCGGACGCCAGTTGACCCCCGGGTAGGTCGAGAACCCGCCGGTACAATATCTCGACTTTCCAAATGAGATCGAAGGGAGACCATTGATGGCCGTCAAAGTCAGAGTCCCGGGACCGCTGCGCCGTCTGACCTCAGGCGAGTCGGTGGTTGAAGTCGACGGTGCCACGGTGTCCGAGGCGCTGGATTCCCTCGAGGCCAAGTACCCTGGGTTCCGCGAGCGCATCTACGATGGCGACGGCAAGCTACGCCAGTTCGTCAACATCTACAAGAACGACGAGGACATTCGCTTTGGGTCCGGCCTCGATACTGAGCTGGGCCAGGGTGACGACCTCTCGATCGTTCCCGCCGTCGCCGGGGGCTGAATTGCCCAAGCGTCGGGTCAAGCTGACCTTCGCCCGCGATGCCGTGACCCACCCGGTGATCTACGAGCTGGGCCACACCTATGAGGTGGTCACCAACATCCGGCGGGCGGACATCACCCGCGACGAGGGTTGGGTGATCCTGGAGATGGAGGGCACTGAAGAGGCCCTCGACAGCGCCGAGAAGTACTGCGCCGAGCAGGGCGTCCGAATCAGCGCCGCAGAAGGCGACGTCCTCGAGTCTTAGGCTCCAGCCACTAACCTAGTGCGCATATGAGCGCTATCGCTGTGGCTATGTCCGGCGGCGTCGACAGTTCGGTCGCGGCTGCGCTGCTCAAGGAGCACGGTCTCGATGTCATCGGCATCACCCTCCAGCTCTGGCCCAAGGGCTCCGCTGACCGCGACCGGCATCACGGCTGCTGCTCCCTCGACGCCGTCGAAGACGCCCGCCGGGTGGCTTCGCGGCTCGACATTCCCTACTACGTGCTCGATGTCCAGGAGGAGTTCAACCGGCGCGTCGTCGATCCCTTCCTGGCCGACTACGAGCAGGGGCGCACCCCCAATCCCTGCATCTCCTGCAACTCCGAGGTCAAGTTCGATCTCCTCCTGCGTAAGGCCCAGGAGATCGGCGCCGGCACCCTGGCCACCGGCCACTACGCCCGCATCGAGACGCTCCCCTCGGGTGGCCGCCGCCTGCTCCGCGCCGTGGACGACAGCAAGGACCAGTCTTACGTGCTCTACGGGATGTCGCAGGCCGAGCTCGCCCAGGCATCCTTCCCCCTGGGGGAGTGGCGCAAGGGCGACGTTCGCGAGAAGGCGCGGGAGCTGGGCCTGGTCACGGCGGACAAGCCCGACAGTGTCGAGATCTGCTTCGTCACCAGCGGCGACTACCGTGACCTGCTGGCACAGCGCCAGGCCGCCGGGGTGGGCGTGGGGGAGATCCGCCATCTCGATGGCACCGTGCTGGGGCGCCATCAGGGGGTCTGGAACTACACCGTCGGCCAGCGCTCGGGCCTGGGCGCGCTCCCGAGGGGGATTTCCGGGCCGCTGTTCGTGCTCGACCTTGACGCCTCGGCGGCGGTGGTGACGGTCGGCCCGCGAGAGGCGCTCGAGCGCGAGCGCCTCGAGGTCGGTGGGCTCAGCTTCGTGGCCGGAGCGGCGCCGGCCGAGGAGTTCAACGCCGATGTCCGGATCCGCTATGGCGCCGACCCGGTCCCGGCGCGGGTGCGGCTGTCCGGCGACGGCAGGGCCGTGATCGAGACGGAGGCCCGCCTCATCGCGGTGGCCCCGGGGCAGGCTGCCGTCCTCTATTCAGGCGAGGAGGTGCTGGGCGGCGGCCGCATCCTTCGGGCGGCGGCCTAGCCAAAGGTCCGGGGGAGCGTGCTCGACACCCTGGTTGGCCTCCACAGCCCGGGCACCATCATCACCACGTTCTTCTACTGCCTGCTCCTCGCGGCCGCCATCGCGGCGGTCAGGCGGGGGCGCCGCTTGTACGTGGTGGTCGCGGTCGGACTGGCCTTGGCCCTCTATGCGCGCATGGCGGTGGGGTTCATCGACCCTTCTCTGGACACGATTTTCACGGCCTCCGGGCTGGTGGTTGCGGCGGTCGTTGTCGCCTTCGACCTCGTATTCGGGGCGAACCCGGGAGCGTAGGTATAATCCACTCGGTTTGCCCGGGTACTGATTGTCCGGGGGGTAACGAGAGGAGTCTGATGCAGCCCTATCTCGGTCACATCGTGCTCTACGCACTGGTGGCAGTGGCTCTACCCGGGAGCATCGTCTACCTGGCTCTCCTCTTCACCAAGCTGCTCCACACCGGTCGGCGTAACGCACCGGTGGCGAGCGACACTTACGAGAGCGGGATGGTGCCTATCGGCGAGGCCTGGATCCAGTACCGCGCCCAGTACTACCTGTACGCCCTGATTTTCGTGATCTTCGACGTCGAAGTCGTGTTTCTCTATCCCTGGGCGGTGGTTTTCCGCCAGGTCGGGCTGGTCGCCCTCTTCGAGATCGCCATCTTCATCGGCATCCTGCTGGTGGGGCTGGCCTACGCCTGGCGCCGGGGCGCCCTCCGCTGGTCCTGAGGCATGGCTGAACTGCAGGTGATCCAGCCGGGCGGCGGGCCCGAGGAGCTCGTCACCACCCCCCACGGCGACGGCATCGAGCACCACCACGTCGGCTCCACCTTCGACATCCTGATTGGACCGCTGGACAAGCTGATCAACTGGGGCCGCAGCAACAGCGTCTGGCCCTTCGGCTTCGGTCTCTGCTGCTGCTTCATCGAGTTCATCTCCATGAGCGCGGCCAAGTTCGACGTCGCCCGTTTCGGCAGCGAGGTGATCCGGCCGTCGCCGCGGCAGAGCGACGTGATGATCGTCTCCGGCACCCTGACCAAGAAGATGGCCCCCGCGGTGCTCCGCCTCTACCAGCAGATGGCTGAGCCCAAGTACGTCATCGCGATGGGCAACTGCGCTGTCAGCGGCGGCATCTTCAGTGGTGGCTACTCCCAGGTCGACGGCATCGACCAGATCATGCCGGTGGACATCTACCTGCCCGGCTGCCCGCCCCGGCCGGAGGCCCTGGTGCACTCCATCATCGAGCTCCAGAAACGGATCCGGACCGAGAGCATTATCAGGGGCCGGCGGTTGGAGCCTGCGATTCCGCCCGGCCACAAGGTTGCCCACCCCTGGGGCGCCACCGAGCAGATCTTCCGCAAGCTGTACAAGCGCTTCTACGATCAGCCGGCCGAGACGTCCGGGCCGGCTTGAGCCAGGAAGCGCTGGTTCTCCAGCTCTCGGCGGGGTTCGGGCAGGGCCTGGACCCGCAGGCCGTGGGCGACGCCGTCGAGGTCAACCTCAAGCCAGCGCAGGTCCTCAAGTTCGCCAGGTTCGCCCAGGAACAGCTGGGCTTCGACATGCTGACGTCGATCACCGCGGTCGACAACGGCGAAACGTTCGAGCTGCTCTACCACTTCACCAGCGTCCGCCCCGTCGCCGATGGCATCGACCCCGCCTACCCCGGGTACCTGCTGGCGCGAGTCACGGTCACCAAGGAGGAGCACGAGCCGGTGGTCGCCAGCATCACCCAGGTCTACGCCGGCGCCAACCAGCAGGAGCGCGAGATCTGGGACCTGATGGGCATTCGCTTCAAGGGACACCCCAAACTGGAGCGGATCCTGCTCTGGGAGGGCTTCCCCGGCCATCCCTTGCGCAAGGACTGGAGGCCCCTCAACGCCGAGATCCCGTGGCACCTCGCGGGTATGACGGGCTTCGGCGGCGGCACCATGGCCGACGCCCCCGCTGAGGCGCGGATCGCCGATGACGGCAGCGGCATCAGCCAGCCCGTCCCGATGGGAACCACGCCTGAGGCCTTCCAGCACCCGCACAGCCGCGAGCCGCGCCCCGAAGAGGTGATGCGCATCAAGCTCGGCCAGAACGGCCTGGTCGATGACGAGGGCGCCGATGGCCCCGGCACCAAGCCCAGGCTGGGCGCGTCCAATCGGCCCGTCGCCAGCGCCTCGCGTCCCGCCCTCGAGGCGCCGGAGGCGGGCGCGGCTGCGCCCGAGGCCGGCCCCGAGGACGAGGGAGCAACGGAATGACCGAGATGAAGGTGCTCCCGGTGGAGGCGGCCCAGGGCAGGATCAGCCCGGAACAGGAGCGGACCGGCCGCAGCGACCTGCGGACGCAGTTGGTGCAGGTCAACGTCGGGCCCCACCACCCCAGCACCCACGGCGTCCTCCACTTCTTCGTCACCCTCGACGGCGAGACGGTGGTGGACCTGCGCGTGATCTTCGGGTACCTCCATCGCTCGATGGAGAAGCTCTTCGAGGGGCGCACCTACGTCGGCAATGTCGCCCTCACCGACCGCATGGACTACACCGCCAGCATGCTCAACAACTGGGGTTGGTGCCTCTGCTGCGAGAAGCTGGCCGGGCTCGAGGTCAACGAGCGCAGCCAGTGCCTGCGCACCATCGCCGGCGAGATGAGCCGCCTCAGCAGCCACCTCATCGGCACGGGGGTCTTCGGCCAGGACGTAGGCGTGCTGGTGACCTCGGTGATGTGGGCCTTCAACTGGCGCGAAGAGGTGCTGCAGTGTCTCGACGACCTCAGCGGCGCCCGCATGATGTACAACTTCATTCGCCCTGGCGGGGTTCGCTCGGACTTCGACGCCCCTGAGGGCTGGTCCGACAAGGTCCGCAAGGTGATGGACGGCCTGCCTCGACACATCGACGACTTCCACGGCCTGATGACCACCAACGAGATCTTCCGCGGCCGCAGCATCGGGGTTGGTGTCCTGACCGCTGAGGATGCCCTCAACTTCTCGGTCACCGGCCCCACGCTGCGCGGCAGTGGGGTCAAGTACGACATCCGGCGCGCCCATCCCTACGGCATCTACCCGGAGCTCGACTTCGACATCCCCGTCGGCGAGAACGGCGATTGCTTCGACCGGTACATGGTCCGGATCCTGGAGATGGAGCAGTCCCGCAAGATCATCCTCCAGGCTCTCGACCGTCTCGACGCCACCGAGCCCGGCAACCTGGGCAAGATCCCCAAGGTCTTCAAGCCACCGGCGGGCGACGCCTACTTCGAGATCGAGGGCGCCAAAGGCTGCCTTGGCTTCTACCTCAAGAGCGACGGCGGCCTGGAGCCCTACCGCGGGAAGCTGCGTTCTCCATCCTTCATCAACCTGACCGCGCTGCCGTCGATGGTCCGCGGCTGGAAGATCGCTGACGTGATCGCGATCTTCGGCTCGATCGACATCAACATGGGCGAGGTCGACCGTTGATGGGGCTGGACGACGTCTCTTCGGTCGGCAGCTGGCTGCGTCAGACGCTGTACGGGTTCGGCCTCCACGGCCTCGTCCTGGACGGCGTGCTGGCCTTTATCGCGGTGTTCGTGGTCGCCAACTTCGCCCTCGCCAACGCCGGCCTGATGAGCTTCGTCTGGCGCCGCGAGATGGCCATGATCCAGGATCGCCGCGGGCCCAACCGGGTGGGCCCGAACGGGCTGTTCCAGTTCATCGCCGATCTCATCAAGCTGGTCCTCAAGCAGGCGATGGTGCCGCGCGGCGCCGACCGGCTTCTCTTCATCATCACGCCGGTAATTGCTGTCTTCCCGCTCTTCATGGCCTACCTGGTGGTCCCCTTCAGCCGGGGCGGGGCTCTCGCCGACCTCAATGTCGGCGTGCTCTATCTCTTCGCCATCACCAGCCTGGCCTTCCCCTCGATCTTCCTGGCCGGCTGGAGCTCCAACAACAAGTACGCGACGCTGGGCGCGATGCGGGCGATCGCCCAACTCCTGGCCTTCGAGGTGCCACTGACGATGTCTGCCCTGGGGGTCGTGATCCTGACCGGCTCGCTCAGCACCCAGGCTGTGGTGGCGGCGCAGCACAACCTGTGGTTCATCGTCCCCCAGGTGCTGGGGGCGATTCTCTTCTTCATCGCCGGGATGGCCGAGAACTCAGCCCACCCCTTCGATCTCCCCGAGGCCGAATCGGAGATCGTCGCCGGGTACCACACCGAGTACTCCGGGATCATGTTCGGGCTGTTTTTCGTGGGCGAGCTGGGAACCACCTTCACCCTCGGCGCCATTTTCACCACCTTCTTCCTCGGCGGTTGGCTGCCCCTGGTCCCCGGCCTCGAGCACATCCCAGTCCTCGGGTTTCCGCTCTTCTGGTTCCTGGCCAAGAGCTACTTCATGTTCGGCATTTTCACGCTGGTGCGGTTCTCGATGCCGCGGTTCCGCATCGACCAGTTCTTGAGCTTTGGCTGGAAAGTGCTGACGCCGCTGGCCTTCCTCAACCTGGCCATCGGCGCAGTCGAGGTGGTGACGACCAAGGCTTTGTTCCAGCCGTGATGAATCGAGGCGGGCGATGGGACTGAAGACTCGGCGCAGCCTGCCCGGCCTGGGCGTTGTGCGCAGCGCCGCCGTCAGCATGCGGCACGTTTTCGAGCGCAAGAAGACCGTCCAGTACCCGGACGACGCCCCGGCGGTCGGGTTCCGCTTCCGCGGGCGCCACATCTTCCACCAGGACGTCTGCATCGGCTGCACCCAGTGCGAGCGCGTTTGCCCCGTTATCGCCATCAAGATGGAGACGCACAAAGACCCGACCAGCCGCAAGGTCGTCACCGATCGTTTCGCCCTCGACCTCGGCATCTGCTACTACTGCGGCCTCTGCGAGGAGGTCTGCCCGACAGATCCCAAGGCCATCCACCTGGGCCCTGACTTCGAGCTGGCCACCCACGACCGCCGCCTCTTGATCTACGAGATGGACCAGCTGATCGGGCCCATGCCGCTGCCGAGCAAGCCGAAGCCCGCGCCGGCTGCCGTGGCCGCGGCCCCCGCGGCGGGCGCCGCCGCCCCCGCTGCTGCCGAGAAGCCTGCCCCCGCAGCCCCTGCGGCAGCCGAAGCAGAGAAGCCGGCGCCGGCAGCTGCGCCCGCGGCCGAAGCCGAGAAGCCGGCGGTGGAATCTGCCCCCGCGGCCGAAGCCGAGAAGCCGGCGGTGGAGAAGCCCGCGCCCGCAGCTCCCGCAGCTCCCGCAGCCCCTGCGGCGGCCGAAGCCGAGAAGCCGGCGGTGGAGAAGCCCGCAGCTCCCACAGCCCCTGCGGCGGCCGAAGCCGAGAAGCCGGCGCCGGAAGCTGCGCCCGCGGCCGAAGCGGAGAAGCCACCGGCCGAATCTGCCGTCGCTGCCGAAGCGGAGAAGCCCGCCCCCGCCGCGCCCGCGGCGGCCGAAGCCGAGAAGCCGGCGCCGGAAGCTGCGCCCGCGGCCGAAGCCCAGAAGCCACCCGCGGAATCTGCCCCCGCGGCCGAGGCCGAGCAGCCCACGGCCAAACCAGCCCCTGCGGCGGCCGAAGCCGAGAAGCCGGCGGTGGAGAAATCCGCTCCCGCAGCCAATGCAGCCCCTGTGGCGGCCGAAGCAGAGAAGCCGGCGGCGGCAACTGCGCCCGCGGCCGAAGCGGAGAAGCCAGCCGCGGAATCTGCCCCCGCGGC